>JAKISV010000040.1 GCA_021648425.1 Rhizobiaceae bacterium | reverse complement strand
CTTTTGCAGTCCAGGCCTCAAAATCCTCTCGGCCATGACCCGGAGCCGTATGGACAAAGCCGGTGCCTGCTTCGTCGGTGACGTGGTCGCCATCCATCAGCGGAACATCAAATTCATAGCCGCCGCCGAGGCCTTTGAGGGGGTGGGAACAGGTGATGGAGGCCAGTTCTTCGCCAGTTACTTCACGTAGTTTTTTGTATTCCAGTTTGGCTTTAGCGAAACTTTCTTCAGCAAGTTTATCAGCAAAAACAAGCTTCTCGCCTGCCTGTGGCCCAAAGTCATTCTCAGCAGCTGTGACTTCGTAAAGGCCATAGCTGATTTTATCTGAGTAGCTGATGGCTCGGTTGCCGGGGATTGTCCATGGGGTTGTTGTCCAGATGACGATGGAACTTCCAACAACAGAGTCCCCCTCGATGGGAACTCCTGCGGCGGGTAATTTATCAGTTTCGCCCAACCAAAAGCCTCCGGAGACTAATACCACTGGAAACTTCACCCAAACCGTATCACTGGTCACCTCATGATATTCAACCTCAGCCTCAGCCAGCGCAGTGCGCTCCACCACACTCCACATGATGGGTTTCGACCCGCGATATAGCTGGCCTGACATGGCGAATTTGTGCAGTTCTGAAGCGATGATGGCTTCGGATTTGAAATCCATGGTTTTGTAGGGTTTTTCGAAATCGCCCTCGATGCCGAAACGTTTAAATTCCTTTGATTGCACGTCAATCCAGTGGTCGGCGAAGTCGCGGCATTCTTTGCGGAATTCGTTGATGGGGACTTCGTCCTTATCCTTGCCTTTGGCGCGGTATTGTTCTTCGATTTTCCATTCAATCGGCAGGCCGTGGCAGTCCCAGCCGGGCACATAATTGGCATCACGCCCACGCATCTGGAAGGAGCGGTTGATGATGTCTTTGAGTATTTTATTGAGCGCATGGCCAATGTGCAGGTTGCCATTGGCGTAGGGCGGGCCGTCGTGGAGAATATATTTCTCACGACCCTTAGACTGCTCGCGCAGTTTTTTATAAAGCCCTGTTTCCTCCCAGTGGGCGATGATTTCCGGCTCTTTTTTTGGCAGGCCGGCGCGCATGGGGAATTCGGTTTTGGGCAGGTTTAAGGTGGGTGAATAATCTCTGGCTTCTTTTACGTCGTTCATTGTCGCTTCGAACCTTATTGTTTCAGCCATGCATAAAAACACATTGGCGAATAACTGGAATTAAATTTTTACTGGAACAGTTGGCAAATTTCCCGGTGCTCTTGTGACGTTTCCGCGTAGAAACCGTCAGGCGGAGGCCGGGCAGATAATTCGCATAATTCGCTGCTGATTGAACATCATAACCATATCGTTTTCTTAGCAGGCAGTTGTTAACGAATAAAGAGAATTAGGTGTATGTCGTGAAAAAAATTCTCAATTCCCAACTTCGCTGATGCCCGTCCCAACCGGCCATCTCAAATGGCCAGGCGGTAAGGTAGTCAGAAATTGCCGGGCTTCTTGTGCATCAAGTTTCATCTGGTCTACCAGTTCTTCAGCACCGTCAAATTTTATTTCCTCACGCAGCCAGGAATATAAAATCACCGTCAGTTCCTCACCGTATAAATCTCCATCAAAATCAAACAGGTGGGTTTCAAACAGTGTTTCACCATTGTCGAAAGTCGGGCGGCGGCCGTAGCTGGCAACGCCGTCATGGACTTCGCCATTGGCGCGAATTGCACGCACTGCATAAATGCCCTGTTTTAATTCAACGTTGGGCGGCAGGGAAATATTGGCGGTGGGAAAACCCAGTTTGCGACCCATCTTGCTGCCGGAAACTACTGTACCGTTGATAGAATAGGCATAACCCAGCAGAGCATTTGCAGATGTAAGTTCACCAGCGGCCAGATGGCTTCGGATACGGCTGGAGGAAATGATTTCATTGGCCTCATCGCGGCAGGCTTTAACCAGGGTGACGCTAAACCCTTGTTCTTTGCCCGCCTCCACCAGGTATTGCGGCGTCCCTTGGCGTTTTGCGCCAAAATGGAAATCATGGCCGGTAACAATGTGGGTGGCACCGAGCTTTTCCAGCAGGATATTATGGATGAATTCATCGGCGGAAAGCGAAGAGAAATTTTTGTCAAAGGAGTGGATTGCCATCGCAGAAAATCCGAATTTTTCCGCCAGCGCGGCCTTTAATTGCGGTGGGGTCAGCAGGTAGACGGGCTTGTCAGGGCTGAACCAGGTTCGCGGGTGGGGATTAAATGTCAGCAATATTGCCGGGCAGTTGTTTTTGTCAGCAATTGTCAGCGCCTCATCAATTACCGCACGGTGGCCACGGTGAAACCCGTCAAAATTACCAATCGCCACAACGCCGCCGCGCAGCTTGGCGGGCAGATTAATATCATCGATAGCAATGGTTTGGAAATCAGTGGTCATCACATCTGGTTTCAATCACCAACCCAATCGCGGCATCCATGCCACAGGGTTGGCGTTATGGTCATCAAGGAATTTTTGCAACTGGCGTTCATCAGGATTGTCTGCGCCACCATATTCGCTGGCATGAATTCCCGCGCTGATATAAACCACATCAAAGCCAAACCCAAGGGCACCGGCAATATCCGTGTTGATGCCATCGCCAATGGCAAGAATTCTTGATTTATCCAGCGGGGTTTGTGAAGCTTCGTTCAGCATGGCGTGGGCATATTCATAGACTGGAGTATGGGGTTTGCCAACAATGATGGTTTCACCGCCGATTTTGTCATATTCCCTGGCCAGTGCGCCGGCACAAAGCCGCATTATTCCGCCATCCTCGACAACGATATCCGGATTGGCACATACAAAAGGCAGGTCGCGTGATTTCAAGTCGGCCAGCAATTGCACATAGTCTTCCAGTGTTTCCTTCAAGTCATCAAAAAGGCCGGTGCAAATAACGGTGTTGGCTTTTTGCCAGTCGGCTAACTCTACATCCATGCCTTCAAATACAGTGACATCTGACCTTGTGCCGATATGAAAAAACGGCTGTTTCAGGGTGTCCACCATACGGCGGGTGACATCGCCTGAAGTAACAACTTTATCAAAAGTGGTTTCAATATCCACGCCCAGGCGGGTCAGTTGTTTTAATACCTGGCTGTAGGGGCGCGGGGCATTGGTAAGCAGGTATGTCAGTTTTCCGGATTTTTTGAACTCGCTTAATGCTTCAACTGCTCCCATATATGGTTCCACGCCATTGTGCAGCACGCCCCACACGTCACACAAAACCGCGTCGTAATTTTCAGCAATTTCGCTAAGGCCGCTGATGCGAGGGCAGGATGTTTGAAGGGACAAGGTTAAATCCATAATTTGTGATAGTTAAAACGGGAACGATATTTGTGGCATTCATAGTGCGATAGAAAAATGGGTCAAGCAAAACATAGACCGCTGAATTTACCATTCTTACTAAAAAACAAGTGCCAGGGGTCATTTTCGTGTTAATAATTTATTCACATTAGAAATGCGTTTCATCGATTGCCGGTCAGCTGTGGATTTGGTGTAAAAGTGCGAGGGTAACCAGAATGAGCCACGGGTTTCGAAATATTTTTGTTATCCTATGCATTGCAGTTATAACGGCCGCGATTGGGGCAGGCCTTTATCTGTATTTTTCATTCAGTATAATTGATGCGGCCCTAATAGCCGCAATCGGGTTTTGTGTGTTGCTGGTGTTGCATAACAATCTTAATCTACAGCGGCATTTTCAACGAACAGAAACACACTTTCGCAATGTCCACCAGTTTGAGCAGGCGATTGCCGGGCGGATCAAAAATCTCGAGAATATACAAGGCCCACCTCCTGCCGCTACAAACAGCGTCGCACCCAAGCCATTGCCGCATGAAGGTAGTGATGGAGAGGATATGGCGCAGAATAATCCAACGGGTCTGCTCAATGAACTTTCAACGGCAAGAGCTGAACGCAATGCCAGTATCGGGGCGCCTGGCCATAGTGAACGCGATAATATCATTGCGCTGGACAGTCGAAAAGAGCAAATCGAACAACTGGCCGGTGCCAAACCTTTTAAAATTAAACCTTCTCAACTGGCCAAAGCGCTGGAAAAAGGTGGCACGGAACTCTACCTGCAACCAATTTTGGAATTACCCTCACGTGATATTCGTTACTTTGAAGCTTTCGTGCGGTTGCGCATTGGTGACAATATTTTGTCCGCGAAACAATTTTTACCGACTGCAAAAGACAGCGGGCAAATTGCCAAAATTGACTTGTTGTCGCTTGAACTGACCTTCAAAGTGGTGCGTGGCCTGCAGCGCCAGGACAATGATTTTCCGGTATTTTGGAATGTTGCATCGCAAACGCTTGGCAACAAGAAAGTGTTCAAGGATATTCTGGAGATGTTACGAGCCAATCAGCCGCTTAATGGCCAGTTGGTGTGTGAAATCTCTTATCCTGCCTATAATAAACTCAATACGCTGCAAAGCGAAAACCTGGCTGCAATTCGCGATCTTGGATATGAATTGTCGCTTGATCGCGTTTCAACCATGGCCAATGCAGGCCAGCCGATTGAAGACATTATTGAAGAGGGGATGTTTGGATTTATTAAACTGCCCGCTATTGAACTGATGCGTATTGTTGGCGGTGATATCGCAAATTTTGCCGAGCGTATCGTCCCGCTCGCCAGCGCAAATAATGTCGTGCTTATTGCCAGTGAAGTTGAGAGCGATGCACAAACCGTGGCAATGATTGATGCGGATATTTTTCTGGCCCAGGGCGATGCGCTGATGCCAGCCAGGGCATTGAAAAAGGAACTGGGTGGCACATAGTGTTCTTTTATTGCTGATTTCCTTGACAAAACCTGCAAGCCTCACTATTTCAACCCTGTTAGCACTCACATACGTTGAGTGCTAACATCGTTTTGCAAGCTGTTTTCAGCTGGCAATGAAAAGAAAAATGGCCGGAATGTTCCGGTTAAACACATTCACAATTATGGGTAGAAATCATGGCAAAAATGAAATTTCGTCCGCTTCATGACAGAGTGGTTGTTCGTCGCGTAGAATCTGAAGAAAAATCTGCCGGCGGCATTATCATTCCTGATACAGCGCAGGAAAAACCTTCCGAAGGTGAAATCGTTGCAGTGGGCTCCGGCGCACGTGATGAATCGGGAAAACTCGTTCCACTTGATGTCAAAAAAGGCGATAATATCCTGTTTGGCAAATGGTCAGGCACAGAGATTAAGCTCAATGGCGAAGATCTGTTGATCATGAAAGAATCCGACATCATGGGCGTGATTGCATAATTGGCAACACGCTTTTTTTGTTATTTCAATAAATTCAATCGGGTGAAATTCACCTAATAAGGAGCTAAAAATGGCTGCTAAAGAAGTAAAATTTGGAACTGATGCCCGCAATGCAATGTTGCGCGGTGTGGATGTTCTGGCAAACGCCGTAAAAGTAACGCTTGGTCCAAAAGGCCGTCACGTCATTCTTGACAAATCATTTGGCGCACCGCGTATCACCAAAGATGGTGTTACTGTTGCCAAAGAAATCGAACTTGAAGACAAGTTTGAAAACATGGGCGCACAAATGGTGCGTGAAGTTGCTTCCAAAACCAACGACAATGCTGGTGATGGCACAACGACAGCTACCGTTTTGGCTCAGGCCATTGTGCGTGAAGGCGCCAAGGCAGTTGCTGCTGGCATGAACCCGATGGACCTCAAGCGCGGCATCGACATGGCCGTTACTGAAGTGATTGCTGATCTGGCCAAAAAAGCCAAAAAGATCAAAACTTCCGCTGAAGTTGCCCAGGTTGGTACAATCTCCGCCAACGGCGAAGAAGAAATCGGCAATGACATTGCTGAAGCCATGCAACGCGTTGGCAATGAAGGTGTGATCACCGTTGAAGAAGCCAAAACAGCAGAATCCGAACTGGAAGTTGTTGAAGGCATGCAGTTTGATCGCGGTTACCTGTCACCGTATTTTGTCACCAATCCCGACAAAATGATTGCGGACATGGAAGACCCTTACATTCTTCTGCACGAGAAAAAACTCTCCAACCTGCAGGCAATGCTGCCAATTCTTGAGGCTGTTCACCAGTCTTCCAAGCCGTTGGTTATCATTGCTGAGGATGTTGAAGGCGAAGCGCTTGCTACATTAGTGGTCAATAAACTGCGCGGCGGCCTGAAAATCGTTGCCATCAAAGCCCCTGGTTTTGGTGATCGTCGTAAAGCCATGCTGGAAGACATTGCTGTTTTGACCGGTGGTCAGGTGATTTCTGAAGATATTGGCATCAAGCTGGAAAACGTTACCCTCGACATGCTGGGTACTGCGAAAAAAGTTTCTGTCAGTAAAGAAAACACCATAATTGTTGATGGTGCCGGCAAGAAAAAAGAAATCGTTGCCCGCGTTGGTCAAATCAAGGCTCAGATTGAGGAAACAACATCTGATTATGACAAGGAAAAACTTCAGGAACGTCTGGCCAAACTGGCTGGCGGCGTTGCAGTTATCCGCGTTGGCGGCTCAACTGAAGTTGAAGTCAAAGAGAAAAAAGACCGCGTTGATGATGCATTGAATGCAACGCGTGCTGCCGTTGAAGAAGGCATTGTGCCTGGTGGCGGTGTAGCACTTCTTCGTGCTGCCCAGTTCATCAAGGTTAAAGGCAACAATGATGATCAGGCCGCAGGCATCAATATTGTGCGCCGCGCTCTTCAGGCTCCAATTCGTCAGATTGCAGATAATGCGGGTGATGAAGGCTCTGTTGTTGTTGGCGAAATTCTCAGCAAAAACAAAGCTGATTATGGTTACAATGCTCAAACCGGTAAATATGGTGACCTGATCAAGATGGGTATCATCGATCCGGTAAAAGTTGTTCGTTCAGCCTTGCAGGATGCAGCTTCTGTTGCTTCACTGCTGGTGACAACCGAAGCCATGGTTGCCGATGCACCAGCCAAAGACAGCGGTGGCGCACCTGCCATGCCTGACATGGGTGGCATGGGCGGCATGGGCGGCATGATGTAATGTGCCGACTTTAACGTAATATTGAGAAGGCGGGCCTTGTGGCCCGCCTTTTTCTTTGTGAAAGTGCGCCAATAGAATCAGTCAGGACTTGTGAAAACATGACAAAAAACAAACGATCCAATTTTGCGGAAGAAATCGCTTTTGAAAACCGCTATGTAACAATCGTTGGCGAAATATCCGACAAGGTTGCAAAAACCACCTGCGAAAAGCTGTTGGCGCTTGCGAGCAAGAGCGATGATCCCATTACCATTTTTATCAGTTCGCCAGGCGGTCATGTGGAATCGGGTGATATGATCCATGACCTGATCAAGTTTATTAAACCGGTAGTAACCGTTATTGGTTCAGGCTGGGTGGCCAGTGCCGGGGCGCTTATTTTTATTGGCGCCAAACTGGAGAACCGGCTTTGCCTGCCCAACACACGATTTCTATTGCACCAACCAAGTGGTGGTGTTGGCGGGGCAGCCTCCGATATTGCAATTCAGGCAGAGCAGATCGAAAAAATGAAGGAACGTTTCGAGCGTATTTTTGCTGAAGCGACCGGGAAAACTCCTGAACAGGTGGCTAAAGATACCGCACGGGATTTCTGGCTGAATACTGATGAAGCCATAGCATATGGATTATTGGGACGGGTTGTGACCAGCATGGATGATCTGGGGAAATAGGTTGACTCAAAAACCGGCAAAAGGACTGGCGGCAAAAATAGGCGACAAACTGGATTTTGCTAAAAGCCTGATTTCACAACCAAAGACACTTGGCGCAATCGCGCCATCCAGTGCACGTATGGCTAAAATTATGGCCAGCGTCATCAATGTGGAAAGCGGTCTGCCGGTGCTGGAACTGGGACCCGGCACGGGGGTTATCACCAAAGCAATTCTGGATACAGGTATCAGTGCGGACAAGGTTTATTCTGTTGAATATGATAGCTGTTTTCTTGCGGGCCTGAATAGGAGATATCCGGGTGTGAATTTTTTGCAGGGTGATGCGTTCAGGATTTCTCAGATTGCCAAAGAATTGGGCATTGAACAGTTTGACTGTGTTATTTCAGCCCTGCCGCTACTTAATTTTTCTCCTGCACAAAGACTGAAACTGGTAAAAAACGCACTCAAACTGATTGGTAACGAGCGTCCAATGGTGCAATTTTCCTATGGCAGGCGACCGCCGGTGCCCGCAAGACCAAAGTATTTTTCGGTAGTGCACATGGATTCAGTGTTCAGAAATATCCCGCCAGCACGTATCTGGACATATCAGCGCTCCGGAACTTAGAGCGCCCAAAAAAAACAAGACTACCCGGCAGCAGCAATTGCCCGGCTGGCCATCACTTTTACCAGATTAGCGCGGTAGGCACTGTCTGCGTGAATGTCTGACAGCATATCACCCGCATCAACACTTTCACCGGCGATTGCATCTGCACTCCAATCGCTGGACAGTGCAGCTTCCATACCCTCATGGCGAAAAACACCATCAGAGCCGGCACCTGTTACACCAACGCGGGCCATGCCGTTTTTCAATTTGGCGACAAATACACCTGCCATGGCATAACGCGAGGCAGGGTTGGGAAATTTGCAATAGGCGGCTTTAGAAGGAGCAGGGAAAGTTACCGCAGTGATAATTTCATCATCAGCGAGCGCGGTTTCGAACAGGCCGTTGAAAAAATCATCGGTATCGATGGTGCGTTTGTTGGTGACTATCTGGGCGTTAAGCGCCATCATTGCTGCGGGATAATCAGCAGCGGGATCATTGTTGGCGATGGAGCCACCAATAGTGCCACGGTGGCGCACAGCCGGGTCACCGATTGTTGCCGCAAGATCGCACAGTGCCGAACAGGCGGCTTTCAGTTCGATGTTGGACGCCACCTCTGCGTGGGTAGTGCAGGCACCGATAGTTACCTGATTACCGTCGATGCTGATGCCTTTCATGGCATCAATCGCGCAAAGGTCAATCAGGTCGCTGGGGGCGGCCAGGCGTTGCTTCATGGTTGGGATAAGAGTCTGGCCACCGGCGACAAATTTGCCGTCATCAGCAGAACCCATTATGGATACGGCTTCATCAGTGGTGGAAGCGCTGTGATATTTGGTCTCGTACATGGTAATGCTCCCTTAAACGTTCATTGCTGCCCAGACCCGTGAAGGCGTGGCAGGCATGGAGAGGTTGTTGTTGCCGATGGCATCGGTGATTGCGTTGATAACAGCGGGTGGAGAGCCAATCGCTCCCGCCTCCCCGCAGCCTTTTATGCCGAGCGGGTTGCTTGGACATCGTGTCTCATGGGTGGAGGTGACGAAGGACGGTAAATCGTCAGCACGCGGCATGGTGTAATCCATGTAACTGGCTGACAACAATTGACCGCTATCATCATATACGGCATTTTCCAGCATAGCCTGACCGATACCCTGGGCAAGGCCGCCATGCACCTGACCGTCAACAATCATCGGATTGATAATCTGGCCAAAGTCATCAGCAGCGACAAACTGGATGATTTCAGTTGTGCCGGTATCAGGGTCTACTTCCACTTCGCAAATATAAGTGCCGGAGGGGAAGGTGAAGTTAGCGGGATCATAAAATGCCCCTTCCTTGAGGCCCGGTTCCATGCCTTCAGGCAGGTTGTGGGCCATGTAAGCGGCCAGGCAGATTTCGTGCCAGCCAAGGGCCTTGTCTGTACCGGCGACTTTTACTTCGCCGTTTTCGATGACAATATCACCTTCATCAGCTTCCATCAGATGGGCGGCAATTTTCTTGGCTTTGGCTTCGACTTTATCGAGAGCCTTGGCAATCGCCGACATGCCTACCGCTCCTGAACGCGATCCATAGGTTCCCATGCCGAACTGAACTTTATCAGTGTCACCATGAACGACCTGCACATTATCAATCGGCAGGCCGAAGCGGTCGCATACCAGTTGAGCGAAGGATGTTTCGTGGCCCTGGCCGTGGGAGTGAGAACCGGTGAGAATTTCAACGGTGCCGACGGGATTGACGCGCACTTCGGCGCTTTCCCAAAGGCCAACACCTGCACCCAGTGAGCCAACGGCTGCTGACGGGGCAATGCCACAGGCTTCAATATAACACGACATGCCGATGCCGCGTTTTTTACCTCGGCTGGCAGCTTCTGTGCGGCGCGCTTCAAAACCACTATAATCTGCTGCATCCATTGCCGCATCAAGGGTGGCGCCAAAATCACCGGCGTCGTAGGCCATGATGACGGGTGTCTGGTGAGGAAACTCGGTGACGAAGTTGGCACGGCGAAGTTCAGCGGGAGAAACTCCCAGTTCACGTGCTGCTGTTTCCATAATGCGCTCAACAACAAATGCCGCTTCAGGGCGACCTGCACCGCGATAGGCATCTACTGGTGCGGTGTTGGTATAGGCCGTTCGCACGTTACAGTGAATGTTGGAAATATTATACTGGCCAGAAAGTAAGGTTGCATAAAGATACGTCGGCACAGCGGAAGAAAACAGCGACATGTAAGCGCCCAAATTTGCCACGGTGTCGATTTTGAAGCCGACGATCTTATTGTTGGCATCAAATCCAATTTTAGCAGTTGTGACGTGGTCGCGCCCGTGGGCATCTGTCAGGAAAGCTTCGGTACGATCAGATGTCCATTTGACCGGCACACCGCATTTGCGTGAAGCCCAAAGGCAGACAATCTCTTCAGGATAAATGAAGATTTTGGAGCCAAACCCACCACCTACATCGGGTGCAATCACGCGCAACTTATGCTCGGGAGCAACCTGATAGAACGCGGACAATACCAGGCGTGCCACGTGAGGGTTCTGACTGGTGGTATAAAGTGTCAGATGGTCTTCAGCTTCGTCATAGTGAGCCATGGCAGCGCGCGGCTCCATGGCATTTGGCACCAGGCGATTGTTTTCGATTTCAAGTTCGGTAACATGAGCCGCACCGGCAATAGCCGTTTCAACAGCATCGGCATTCTCGCCGATTTCCCAATCGAATATCAGGTTATTTGGCGCATTCTCGTGCACCTGTGGCGCACCGTCTTTCAATGCATCTGTTGCGCTGACAATTGCCGGAAGCACTTCATATTCGACAACTACCGCTTCAGCAGCAGCACGGGCCTGGGACTGGGTAGAAGCAATTACCACAGCGGCCGCATCGCCGACATAGCGCACTTTTTCAGTTGCCAGGGCGGACCAGGCACCCATGTTCATGGGGGAGCCGTCTTTGGAGTTTACCGCCCAGCCACAAATAATATTGCCGATGCCATCGCCGGTCAGTTGTTTGCCGTCAAGCACACCGACAACACCATCCATCGCTTCTGCAGCAGATTTGTCTATGGATTTGATGGTGGCGTGGGCGTGGGGACTTCTGACAAATGCGGCATAGTGCATGCCCAGCATTTTGAAATCATCCGTATATTTGCCCTTACCGGTGATAAATCTTTTATCTTCCTTGCGAAGCACCCTTGCTCCGATACCTTCTGCTCCCATGGCATTTCTCCCTTAATTACAAGTGCGCCTTTTATGTTTGTCTGTCCGGCGCGGCTTGTAGAATTTTAATTGGTTCAAGACATTTGTTTGGCGGCTGCTTCAATCGAACGCACTATGTTGTGGTATCCGGTGCAGCGGCAAATATTGCCTTCCAGTTCTTCACGAATAGTTTTTTCATCGAGATTATCCGCCCCAAGACGGTTGACCATATCAACGGCGCTCATGATCATGCCCGGGGTGCAAAATCCGCACTGCAGACCATGGTTCTCTTTGAATGCTGTTTGCATGGGGTGCAAATCACCGCCGTTCGCCAGGCCTTCGATGGTAGTTACTTCACTGCCAGAAGCCTGGACGGCCAGCATAGTGCAGGATTTTACTGCTTTGCCGTCCACATGGACAACACATGCTCCGCACTGGGATGTATCACAACCAACATGGGTACCGGTGAGGCTCAGATTTTCTCGCAAATATGCCGAAAGCAGTGTTCGGTCTTCAACGTCAGCGGAAACTTCCTTGCCGTTGACGGTCATAGTAACAGTACTCATTGCCTGATTTCCTCCCAAAAATGCAGCTTTTTGTAAATTTTGTTATTAATTCAATTATGCAGTGTGTTTGGCGCGAGGCCAAGCACTAAATTAAATTGTCAGCAAATAATTGCGTGTTTTGGGGAAAACCAATTATATGTTTCACAATTGTTTAACCAGGTTTACATAAGGTAATTACGGGAAAAACAGGATAACACTCATGTCAGAAAACCCATTGGCACATTCTGCAGTCCGATTCTTTGCGATGCTGGTCAAAGCAGACGAAAAAATTCTCAATATCGAAACGAATACTGTGGCGAAAATGCTTGAGGAAATGGATTCCTCTACCAGCAACATGATGCTTAGTGTCTATAACCAATTGCTGGTTGAAAAAAATAGCAGTGAAGCTAAGCGGTGTGTGCTGAAAAAAATTTCTGAGTTTGGGCAGGATGACAAGTTGTATATATTGCGTTGTTTGTGGCGCATTGCGGTTAGTGACAAGGAACTGCATGCGGAAGAAGAAAAACTCATTTATGAATATATTGACGCCGTCAATATTGACCGGCGAACCGCCATTGAGGTGCAGGCTTCACTTGATGATAAGAAATAAATTTTGCTGCTACCTGATTTGAGCAACCACCCGGCTATGTACCTGTGCATTATTACCAAGAGCGATATGGGCTGAATCAATTGAGAATTTTTGGAAAACAGTAATTGTGTTTCCACTGATAATTTGCACTCTTGCACCAGTGCAGTCAGCGTTGGTGCAAGTAAAATTATCAGCTTTGGCGACATTGGCCTGAATAGGTGTCAGGGCAGTGCCGTCGATTATTCCCAGATAATTAACGGGAATACCTCTGCCGGCCAGCGTTCCTGCAATTTTTGTAATCATGTTGGCACCATAACTGATGCCTATCAGATTAATTTTGATATCCGGGTTTGCGGCATGAAGTGCAATCACATCTTGGGTAATATTTCGGGCAACCCTACTGCCTTCACCGGAAGTCAAATAGCTGAACAGTTTTGCGCCGCGAATCTTTTTCTTTAAATTACGCATACCATAACCGATGAACGGCACGGCGCTGGCAATGCCATTGACCAGATAGGTTCGACTGGCCTGTGCGTTGGCGGGCAAAGCGAATAATGAAGTTAGTATCAGGGTCAGAAAAGCAAATGTTGCTATGCGCATATTTTCAAATTCCTTTAGGTCGGTATCAATTAGCAAATCACCTCGAACACTCCACTAGCATATCTGCGATATTTACAACAAACAATGGTGAAGTCATGGCAGGAACAGGTGAGTTATTAGAGCAATTATTGCCGTGTTCCATAGCGATTGGGCTCGTTGGAACCTTTCATCAGGCTCCAGATTATTACCGGCAAAAAGCTTAAAACAGCCAGCGCTATAATTATCCAGGGCAGCCAGTTAATTGCAAATGCTGACAAGCCTGCGGGAATCCAGCCTGAAAGTGAGTTGTCTGAAAGAAAGCCATAGAGGAAAAAACCTATATCGTTGGAAAAATAAAATATCAGCACAGGTGCGATTGCCAGAACCATCCACCAGCCGGTTCTATTCACATCATGCAAGCGGCGAACATTCGAGGCGAGCGAGGGAATAAGCAACAGAGCTGCGGCAATCAGGGTGAGATATTGTTCTTCAACTTCTTCAAAGGGCAGGTATCCTAACATGGGGGCAATAAAACGAAGATCGACCCAGGCAACAATAACATAGACTGCCAGCAAAAAACCCAGCCAGCGCAGGTATTGAGAACGGGTCATGCGGCCAAAAAACTGCGCATATTGGCGTAGAGGCATTGGCACCAGTTTTAGCATATCTGTGTTCCAGGGCTTATTATCAACTTGTTCAGAACCGCGAATAATCTATTGACGAATCTTTGTCCAATACTGTTTTAGCCCGGTCCATGGAATGATAAGTAAATCACCGACGGCAGCCTTACAGGTTTTACCGATAATTGAGCATTCCAGATGCGGCCGGATTATCGGATTGCAAAGATGGCTTCTACTTCCACACTGACATTGAACGGCAGTGCCGCAACGCCAACGGCTGCGCGGGCGTGAACACCGCGTTCGCCAAGAGCTTCGCCCATAAATTCGGAAGCGCCGTTGATGACAATTGGATGGTCTGTGAAATCAGGGGTGGAAGCGACAAAGCCACCAAGTTTTACGCATTGCACTATGCGTTCCAAGTCGCCTTCGCAGGCGACATTCACCTGGGCCAGAATATTGATGGCACATAATCGGGCGGCGGCGGTGGCTTCTTCGATGGTGACACCAGCTCCCAATAAGCCGGTCTGGGTGATCTTACCATCGACCATTGGCAATTGTCCGGAGATGAACAGCAATTCACCTTGCTGCACAAATCCAACATAGCTGGCAAGGGGTTTTGATGGTTGCGGGAGGGTGACGCCAAGCTTGGCGAGATTATCTGCAATCTTAGCACTCATAATTTGAACCTTCTATATTTTGCGAAATCCTGGTCAAGCCAGGTCGATGAAACTCTCCTACAAACTGACGGCTTGCATTTTGTTGGCAGGCGATGAACTATCATGGCAGCGCCAAGGGTATTGCCCTTACTATGTACAAAACGAATTGAATGGCAATGGCAGAATTAACGGTTAAAAATATTGATGAAGCTCTAACGGGGAATGAAGAGTTTTTCCTTGTTGAAGTTCTGGAAACAAAAGGCTCAACACCGCGTGATGCAGGGGCTTTGATGATGGTTGGAACTGATGAAATTCATGGTACGATTGGCGGGGGCAGTGCGGAATGGGTGGCGGTGCGCACGGTGAGGGGATTTATCGACGGCGAGAAATTTATCAACCAGCAAACCATTACCCTGGGCCCTGAAATTGATCAGTGTTGTGGTGGCGTTATTGAAGTTTCCTACAAACCTTTGACTGGGGAAATGCGAGCGGGGTTAGTTCAAATGCTGGGCGAACAGACGCAAACCAGTATTCTGATATTTGGTGCGGGCCACACCGGTCTGGCTCTCGCGAATGCGTTGGCGCCGTTGAATTTCAACACGCAGATTATTGACAGCCGGATTGAATATGAAACGAAGTTTCCTGATGTAAAATTGCGCTGCCTTGCACTGCCTGAAGAAGCGGTGCGCGGGGCAGCCTCGGGTAGTGTTTTTGTGGTGACCACGCATGATCACTCACTTGATTTTCTGATCACAGCCGAAGCACTGGCGCGCGGTGATGCAAAATATGTGGGGATGATAGGGTCACCAACCAAGCGCGCGGTGCTGAAAAGCTGGTTGAGGGATAATGGCTATGATGCCGCATCAATCGAGAAGCTATATTGCCCTATTGGTGGAACCGGGGTCAGGAACAAACAGCCCGAAATTATTGCAGCAATGACTACAGCAGAAATTCTAGCGGCTCTGGAATCTATTTGACCAGATAGGAATTATCAAAGAAAAACTCTTCAAGATTGTTACCCTCACCACCACGATCGACAATCAGAAAATCACTGACTTTATCAAAAGCAACCAATGTGAAATGCCAGACATTGGCGTGGTAATTGACACCCTGATTGCCATTGACCAGGAAGGCACAGGGGTTTTGTGGTGTTCCATTGTTATCTTCTGCGACAACTACCAGATAGGATTGATTGTTCATCGGTATGAAGGCCTGGGAACCCAGGGGATGACGTTCCATCATGTTCACTTCGATGGGCAGTTGAAATTCCTGACATCGGGCTATGGAAATTAACGGGCGAGGGTTTTCACCAAGTAATTGCACCTGAGCCAGATCGTGAAACCTGGTAGTAGTGCCATCATTGATGTCAAAAGAATTAGAGTCTTTCGTTTCAATAACATCACCATATGCAGTAAATGCACTTTTTGTCAGAGGTTCGAGTTTTAGTATTTCCGCCATTTTAATCGCCTTTGATATATCTACTTCCCGTAACAATAATCAGATACCCGCCTCGCGGACAAGCACAGATGCAATCTGGCGAAATACGCGACCAAAAAAACTTTGGGGACTGGCATCAAGCACAATGACGCCTCGAACGACCACATCGGGATCAATCGGCATTTCTACCGGCTTGAGGCGTAACGCAAACCACGCTCCAGTTGGCTGCCGTTTTCCCGACTGCGTGGGCTGCATGGCAATTACCGAACCGCTTTCTTCACCCAGATAAGCCAGTTCTTCGCCTGTTCCCGCTACGTTGGCCAACCGGGTCAGTTGCACTTCAATTGCCGGCAGTTGCAAATCATCAGGAATAAATAAACCGCCAGCATTGTTTTTGAGACGCATGCGGGATTTTTCATCCGCCAGCGCTTTAAATTCGACACTTCCAACAGAAAGCACTGTTGCCAGTTGAACCCTCTCATCAATCCACAAGCCCGGATGAATATCGAGTTCGATGTCTACGATCATGCCGTCATGGGGTGCCAGGATATTCAATTGGGACATCTTATCGCGTATTCCTGCCAGATTTCTTTCGACGGCTTTTGATTGCCTGATCAAAACCTGTATTTGTGATCGGTCCTGAATATCAGCATGTGCCCGGGCCAGCCTTGCGTTAATGGCACTCAAATTGAGTTTGGCATTGTTAAATTCCATCATCAGTTCCGGTGATTCAAGCCGCACCAAAACCTGTCCGGCTTTCACGGGCATATCATCTCTTATAAAGAGTTCAGCAATTTTCGCCGGAAATTGAGCGTTTAACCTTGTCTCCTGCGATTGGGTCATTATTGCGGGTATTCGCACGGTTGTTGACCACGGGACAGAAGCAAATATCAATATTCCGACCACTATTCCAAAAGTCCATTTGGTACGGCTAGATGATTTTATTTCATCTTTCATTTTCCACCACTCCTTCAATTCACGCCAGATGGGCAGGGCAATAAACCATAATAATTCGACAACAAACAAAAACACTCCAAGCACTTTAAAAAAGAAAAAATAGATCAGTAAAGCGATGGCAAGAAACAGGAAAAAACGATAAATCCATGTTCCAATTGCGTGAAATACGATGAATTTTTGCAGGTTGGGCGACAGTTCTTCGGGGGCTGTTTTTTCCAGAGAAAACAATTTTTCACGCAACCACCAGCGCGCAAGGGCAAAACCGCGTTCCTGCAGATTTTCAAATCCAAGAGAGTCTGACAATATGTAATAACCATCAAACTTCATGAACGGGTTGAGGTTTATTGTCAGGCTAAGAACCCAGGACAATGTTGCTGTGGTAAAGGCGATGGCTCGCAGGTTGCCGTCAGGTAAAAATACCCAGGCGAGCGTGCAGATTGAAGCCAGGGCCAATTCGGTAAAAATACCGGCAAAATCAATCATCAAACGGTGTTTTTTGTCACCAAGACGCCAGGCTGCAGTGGTATCGGTATACAGAATTGGCATCATCACGATGAATGCAACACCAATAGTGGGCACTTCAATATCATATCGTTTTGCCATATAGGCGTGTCCCAGCTCATGCAAAGTCTTGATCATAACCAAAGACAAGGCATATAGAGCGAAACCCTCCAGGCTCAGAAAACTGGAGAATGTTGCAAGAAAAACATCCCACTGACGTGACACCAGATAGAGCGCGACAATTGCCATCATGACAAAAACGATTGCCGCGCGACGCGAAAACAAACCCCGCACAAACGGCCAGGTTTTGTCCAAAAAACCCTGTGGACGCGCAAGTGGAATGCGAAAAAACAGGTAGTTGTGAACCAGGGCCATCCACCAGGACTTTTTTCCTGCCAGGGACTGGTTCAGCAAAGTGGAATAACCGCCGGAAGCCGGGCTGGTTGTAAGGGAATTGGCGTAAAGGAATTGCGCCAATTCCAACACTTGTTCTTTTGTTATCTGAATATTGGTACTGGCATTGGCGTCTTTGACAAATTGATCGACTTCAATCGGGCGCCAGATGCGCAGCAAATAAACGATGTTTGCGCCAATCCTGAAAAAACGGTTTTTAATGCGATCATGGATAAGCCAGTTAGGGTCTCCATTCCAACCGGCGGAAGCTTTTTCTATTGCCAGATCCTGTCTGATTTGCGGTAGAATTTCGCACTGCTCACCAGGTTGATTATCTGGAACCATGTCAAGCATTGCGGGCTATAATCCCAGATATTGACGGACTGCGGACAGGGGCTTTCTGAACAGGAAGAATGCAAGCGGCACTTTCGCGCCAAACAATTGGCTTGTACCGCGCACACCTATTCGACGGGTAAGAGCTGAATCTGATTGTGGTGGAACAACTGAACGCGCAATCAGTTCATAAGACAATTTGTTATTTTCATCGGATTTGGCATGGAAACTTCTTCTGACAATATTTGCTTCCACAGGGTTTAGGGGATCAGCATCGAGAAATATTCTGGCGCTGCTACCGTCTTCAAGAATAATGGAATCTCCAACCGCCAGTTTTATGCGAAAATCCATTTGCCGAGGGTCGGCAATCCGCATGATTTTTTCGCCCGTAGAAACCGGCCTGCCGATCCATTCATCTTTGTCGGCAAAAAGAACTACCCCATCACTCAAGGCTCTGACACGGCTTAATTCCAGGCGATAGCCGGCATATTTGAATTTCGCGATGGCAAG
>JAKISV010000039.1 GCA_021648425.1 Rhizobiaceae bacterium | reverse complement strand
AGTCACCAGGCGGCCGGTTTTGCGAACCGATTCCAATATCGCATCCATGTCCATGGGGCGAATGGTGCGCAGATCGATGATTTCACATTCGATGCCCTCACCCGCCAGCCGTTCAGCTGCTTCAATGGCGTAGGTCATACCAATACCGAAAGAAACGATAGTGGCATCACTGCCCTGTCGGTGAAGGCGCGCTTTGCCGATTGGCAGAACAAAATCCTCGATATCGGGCACATCAAAAGTCTGACCGTAGAGAATTTCATTTTCCAGAAATATTATCGGATTGGGGTCGCGAATGGCTGCTTTCAACAGGCCTTTTGTGTCGGCTGCTGTATAAGGCATTACGACCTTGAGGCCGGGAATATGACTGAACCATGCGGCATAACACTGGGAATGTTGCGCTGCCACACGCGCTGCGGCACCGTTTGGTCCGCGAAACACGATTGGCGCACCCATTTGTCCACCGGACATATAAAGCGTCTTGGCAGCGGAATTGACTATCTGGTCCATTGCCTGCATGGAAAAATTAAACGTCATGAATTCAACAATGGGTTTTAGCCCTGCCATTGCAGCGCCCACGCCAATGCCGGTAAATCCGTGTTCGGTAATAGGTGTGTCGATAACGCGGCGAGCCCCAAACTCCTTCAGCATACCCTGGGTGATTTTGTAGGCACCTTCATATTCAGCCACTTCTTCACCCATAATGAACACATCTTCATCGGCACGCATTTCTTCGGCCATCGCATCGCGCAAGGCCTGGCGTACAGTGGTGGGTATCATTTTGGTGTCGGCGGGAATATCGGGATCAGCGGGTATAGTGGTCTTGTCAGCGCGAGGAATTGGCGCAGTTGCAGGCGGAGAATCGGTCTCAATGGGTGTTGCAGGGGGAGTTGCTGGTGCTTTTTGAGGCGGTGGAGACTTCAAAGAACTGGCTGCCGCCTCTTCAACATTCTCGCCATCTTCCGCCAATAGAGCAATCACTGAATTTACCTTCACTCCTTCAGAGCCCTCGGCAACCACCAGTTTCACAACGGTCCCCTCCTCTACTGCCTCTACTTCCATCGTCGCTTTGTCGGTCTCGATCTCGGCAATTACATCGCCAGCGGTGACATTATCGCCTTCTTTCACCAGCCATTTGGAAAGATTGCCCTCTTCCATGGTGGGTGACAGCGCCGGCATTAAAATTTCTATTGGCATGTGGTAATTCCTCAGCGCAAAATATCGGTGTATAATTCACTCACATCGGGTTCATTATCGTTCTGGGCAAATTCTGCGGCATCAGATACCAGTGCGCGAATTTCTTTATCGATGGCCTTGAGTTCCGCTTCATCAGCCCACTTTTTAGCGATCAAACGCTGTTTCACCTGCTCGATGGGGTCATGTTCGGCACGCATTTTCTGCACTTCGTCCTTGGAGCGGTATTTGGCCGGGTCCGACATCGAATGGCCGCGGTAACGATAGGTTTGCATTTCCAGAATTATTGGCCCCTTGCCTGCACGACAATAGGCCACCGCTTCCTCTCCGGCGGCATTGACTGCACGTACATCCATACCGTCCACCTGCATACCGGGAATATTGAACGATGCGCCACGTTTGGAAAAATCAGTCAGGGCGGATGAACGTTTTACTGCCGTTCCCATGGCATACCGGTTGTTTTCAATGATATAGACCACCGGCAGTTTCCACAGCTCCGCCATGTTAAAACTCTCATAAACCTGGCCCTGATTGGAAGCGCCATCGCCAAAATAGGTGAGGCTCACCCTGTCATTGCCGCGATATTGATTGGCAAATGCCAATCCCGTGCCAATCGACACCTGGGCACCAACAATGCCATGGCCGCCATAGAAATCTTTCTCGCGTGAGAACATATGCATGGAACCACCCTTGCCGCGTGAATATCCATTTTCGCGGCCGGTGAGTTCTGCCATTACGCCTTTGGCTTCCATACCGCAGGCCAGCATATGACCGTGATCACGGTAGCTGGTTATGACTTGATCACCATCACCAATGGTTGCCTGCATACCGACAACCACAGCTTCCTGACCGATGTAGAGATGACAAAATCCACCGATCTGGCCCATGCCGTATAATTGACCAGCCTTTTCTTCAAATCGTCGGATCAGCAACATCTCGCGATAGGCCGAAAAATCCTGCTCTTTGGTGAATTCAGCGATCGGTGCTTTTTTGGATTTGCTTCTCGATGTCTTACGAGGCTTTGCCGCCATGAATAACTCTCCGCGTCTGATTACAGCGTGAGAATATTTGATTTTACGGAAATTACAATTGAAAAATGTCAAATTTATCAGATGATAAGTATTTGATTTTTCTATTTTTTTCCATAATTAACTGATTTCAAGTTAACTTGCTTATTCTTTGAAAATGACCAGTTCATTTGCTTTTGCCAGATTAAGCATATAGCGGGCCTGTTGATCAAGCATATCCTTTTCCACCAGACCATCACGCAGCAATGCAACCCGCCGCTGTAATTCCATGCGCTCCTGGCGCAGGCGCGTTAAATCGAATTGCAGATCAAGCGATTGGCGATCCATCATAGAACGTGATTTCACACCCAGATTACCCTGAAATGCGCTAAAACCGAAATATCCAAGAATTATCAGGCACACGATCGGAATGGCAAGACCGGTAAACCGGCTGTTAAATTTTTGACGTGTCGCCATAATTATCCCGCTACTCTTTACAAACCGGGTGAAACATTAATTGCAATGTTGCAAAACAGCGTAAACAAAGGGTTTATATCTGTGCAGGAATAATTGCGCCCATAACATTGCCCAAATCCGGAACAGAAATAAAAAGGCTGAAAATGAAACCCTCTCGCGACATTTCACGGTTGATAGAAATTATGGCGGCATTGCGTACGCCAAAAACCGGCTGCCCCTGGGATCTGGAACAGGACTTTGCCTCCATATCCCCATACACCATCGAAGAAGCTTATGAGGTTGCCGATGCCATTGAACGGCGTGACTGGGATGATTTGCGCGATGAGTTAGGCGACTTGTTGTTGCAACCAATCTACCACGCCCGCATGGCACAGGAAGCGGGTCTATTTGACTTCGCCGATGTGGTGGAAGGAATTACCAAAAAGATGATCCGCCGACACCCCCACGTATTTGGCGATGAAAAAGCACGCAGTGCCGGTATGGCCAAAGGTGCCTGGGAAAAAATCAAGGCTGTTGAGAAAGCTGAAAAAAACCACCAAAACAATAACAGTGAAAACGCTAAAAAGGCCCGACCCAGCCTGTTGGATGATGTCCCTTCTACCCTGCCTGCGTTACAAACTGCCGTAAAACTGCAAAAGAAAGCTTCACGCGTCGGCTTTGACTGGAATGATACTAATCAGGTTATCGTCAAACTGCGCGAAGAACTTGGTGAAGTCGAGGAGGCGATGGATAGCGGCAATAAAAAACACATAGAAGCTGAAATTGGTGATTTGTTGTTTGTCATTGCCAATCTTGCCCGTCATCTGGATATTGAACCTGATCACGCACTTCGAACGTCAAACCGGAAATTCCGCCGCCGGTTTTCTCATATAGAAAATAAACTAAGTGATGCAGGAACTGCGATGGAAGATGCCAGCCTTGAGGAAATGGAAGCTATATGGGTTGAGGCCAAGTTGCTGGAATAATTTTTAATCCACTCAGACCGCTTCAACCGGCTCGCGATCCAGCGCTTCAACCTGGGCAATCAAATCGGGCTTTACGCGCAGTTTAAGGCTGACAGAACCATCTTCATTGTCTTCACGTTCCAGCACAATGGTGTTTTCATATAGCCAGTTCAACCGAGCAAGCGCGGCGATATCAAGGGTGATTTCAACAAAACCCTTACCGCCGGAAATTCTTTGTTCAATCTGCGCAAGTAATTCTTCAACACCCTCTCCAGTAATCGATGATATCAATACAGGCTCATTCCCGTTCTCATGACCGGTACGCAATCTGCTGATTGATTGGCGTTGCTCTTCGCCCAGCAAATCAATTTTGTTCCACGCTTCAATGATATGGCCTTGATCATTAGTGTTGATGCCGAGCTGCTGCATGACGTGATAAACATCAACTGATTGCGCATCACTGTCGGAGTCAAAAATATCGCGCACATGAATGATCAGATCAGCTTCGATCACCTCTTCCAGCGTTGCACGAAATGCTGCGATGAGATGGGTGGGCAGGTTTGAAACAAATCCAACCGTATCAGACAATATCACCCGCGTTCCCTGAGGCAGATCAAGTTGACGCAAAGTGGGGTCCAGTGTGGCAAACAACTGATCTTCTGCAAAAACTTCTGCTCCGGTTATCTGATTAAACAGGGTCGATTTCCCGGCATTGGTATAACCAACAAGTGCCACCACCGGATGGGGTACTTTCTGGCGTTTTGCCCGGTGCAGTTTACGGGTGCGTCTGGTTTTCTCCAACTGTGCTTCAAGCTGTTTGATACGTCGGGCGATCATGCGCCTGTCAGACTCAATCTGGGTTTCACCAGGACCACCAACAAACCCCAGGCCACCACGCTGGCGCTCAAGGTGTGTCCAGCTTCGTACCAGTCGGCCCTTCTGATAGTTCAGATGGGCAAGCTCAACTTGCGCGCGTCCTTCTTTGGTTTGGGCGCGTTCGCCAAAAATCTCTAAAATAAGCGCAGTTCTGTCCAGAATTTTGCAATTCCAGGCTGTTTCAAGATTTTGCTGTTGTACCGGTGACAGGGCGTGATCAATGATTGCAAGGCCTGCCTCGCTTGAGGCAATCAACGCCGCCAACTCCTCCACTTTTCCTTTGCCAAACAAAGTGGCGGGACGAACCGTGCGCACGGGCACACCCAACGCTTCGCGCACATCCAAATCGATTGCCCTGGCCAAGCCGGTCGCTTCTTCTATTCTTGAATCAAGTGTACGAACCAGCGCGGGTTCAAGAGGGTTTTCGCGCAACGCAGACTGGCTGGCAGCAATTTTGGATTTATTGGCGCCGGTAAATTCGGGCACAATAACAACAGCGCGCTCTGGCGCATTTGCCGTTTTGGCATCCCAACGGAACTTACCTTTGGTTTCGTTCAACTATCATCCTCTTTTGATGCTGTTTCCTGAGGTTCTTCACCACCAAAATGCACCATTTGCGAAGGCATTATAGTGGATATTGCATGTTTATAAACCAATTGAGCGATACCATCGCGTTTCAGCAACACGCAAAAATTGTCAAACCAGGTAACCACACCGTTGAGTTTGACGCCATTTACAAGAAATATTGTCAGTGGAATTTTTTGTTTCCGCACCTGATTTAAAAATGCATCCTGGAGATTTTGTGTCCGCTCGGCCATGCCGCTTCACTCCTTATTATTATTGGGCGACATTTCAATCACCATTTCGGCTAATTATACAATTCCAAAAAATAAATTTAGTCTGAAATTTCCCCGTATACGCTTTATCTATAGAATCGAGTACCCTCTTGTATCAAGAGATATTATCAGTAATTGTCGATTTTACGGCTAAAATTTCAACAATATTGCGTAATTATCGAATTTGCCAATAGGAAACATTCAATAACATCAACAGCGCAATTAACTCCAGCCGCCCCAAAAGCATCAATACTATCAGGATCAAATGGGCAAAAGGCGTCATTTCAAAATAGTCTGGCCAGCCCTGGGCTGTGGCCGCACTCCATTCGGGGCCATAGGCGGGACCGGCGGTAGTGAAGTTAGCAATACTGGCGGTAAATGCCGCTTGAAAACCCAAACCGCTGGTGGTTAAAAGTGCCGCACCAACAAATATGACGATTACGGCAGCTGCAAAAAATCCCCAAAGGGCTTTGATAATTGAAATATCATAAAACTGACTGCCAAAGTGGGCGGGTCTTGCAATGTTGGGAAATATCAACCGGTTTAACTCATGCAAAGACTGGGACAGCATTCCCCCAACACGATACAGTTTCAGCCCGCCACTGGTAGAAAAACACCCTCCCCCGATAAACAATAATGCCAGTATTAAAATGGGTGGTAACAGGGGAAATATACCCGGGCGTGATTGCAATCCGCTGGTTGAAAATACCGAGGCGGAATTAAATAACCCCTCGGCCAACGCATAAACATGAACACTGTTTGATGCAGCCCCTGACGCGGAATAGATTACCGATGTAAAAGCCAACCCCAATATCAGCCAAAGCGCAATGAAGTAGTAGCTTTCACGATGGTTCAACAAATATTCACGTTGCCAAAGGACAACCATGCGGTGCCAGTAGATACTGGTGGCACCGATAACCAGAAAAAATGCCATGATAATCATTCCATCATAGCCCAATATGGCATCTAAATTATCACTGCCCGGCAATATACCCCCTGAAGATACAGCTGTCATGGTCAGTATGAAACTGTCAAATGGTGCAACACCGACCAGCATCAGTGCTGAAAAACAAAAAGCTGACAAGATAATATATATCTGCATCAGATCGCGGCAAAACCGGTGAAGTCTGGTTGCAGAAGCGACAATTGAATGGCCATAGGTATGGTGGATTTCTTCACGCAGACCACCGATGCCGGAAGGGGCAAGGACGATGCTTACGGTTATCAGTATTGCCAACCCGCCAAGCCATTGCAAAATTGCCAGCATAGCAATCACAGATTTTGGGATGGCATCTGGATTTCCAATTATACTGGCACCATTGGTGGTAACTGCTGAAAATGATTCAAACATCGCTTCGATATAGGTAATATCGAGCAAATCTCTGATGGCAATTGCAATAATAACTGGAAATAATATCCAGACCGCCAAACAAAGATAAATGGCACCAAGCCTGCTAAGCGCCCGGTTTCGGCCGATTATTGACAGTAATATCCCAATCGACACAAACCCCCAGGCGGACACGTGGAAGAACATTTTCGTTGCTGTTTCATATTCCTCCATGCTGAAAGCAAGCAATACCGGCAGCGCCATCACTATGGAAATTATCGCCCCCATCGACGCCAGGTAAAATATCACCGCAGTCATTTTTTGCTCTATCCAAAAAATTCAAGGCTGGCACGAAACATCTGCTCAACTTCATGCACCATGTCATTGAGGGCAAAAATCACCACTTTGTCACCGGATTTAATAATACTGTCGCCGGAGGGGCTGATTACATTGCCATCATGATAAATTGCACCTATTCGAACACCGCCGGGCAAATCCAGTTCACGTAACGGCCTGCCAACCAATGGTGAAGTATCAAGCGCCTCGGCTTCAATGATTTCAGCAGCGCCGTTTTGTAGTGAGTACACACCCAGAATTCTGCCCCGACGCACATGTTGCAGAACCCGGGAAATGGTTATTGAGCGCGGGTTGATATAGTCATCAATACCAAGCGATTTAGTAAAACCGTGATAGCCGGGATTATTCAGCAATGCCAGATTGCTTTTGCAGCCGAGTTTCCTCGCCATTACGCTGGAAAGAATATTGACCTGATCATCGTTTGTTATTGCCACCATCAGATCGGAATTTGCCGCACCTGCTTCTGACAATAGCTGCTCATCCAGAGCGCTGCCATGCAGCACTACTGTTCTTGAAAGTTCATCGGCCATTTTGATGGCAGTTTCACGGTTTGATTCGATAACACGCACCCGTGCGGCGGGCATTTTTTCTTCAATTTGCTGGGCCAGATAAAGCCCTATATTGCCACCACCGGCAATCAGGATTCGGCCGGCTTCTGATTTTTCCTTGCCAAATATTGATAATGTGCGGCGTATCTGGCCGCGTGCAGCAATAACATAGGCCAGATCACCAAGCAGGATTTGATCCATTGATTTTGGTGCGATCATCTGGCCATCGCGATAAATACCGCAAACTACCGCATTGAGATCGGGAAACAGCTCTGTCAATTGCGATAAGGGCGTATCTACCACCGGGCAGTTTTCATCACATTCAATTGCCACCATCGCCGCTTCATCATCAAGGAATGTCACAACGTCTTTTGCGCCAGGAAGAGCAATGCGGCGCATGATAACATCGCCGACCTCGATCTCTGGAGAAATTATCACGTCAATTGGCATGTTTTCACGCGAAAAAAGGTTCTGCCAATGGGGTTGGCGATAACTTTGGGCTCGAATTCGCGCAATTTTTGTTGGCACATTAAATAACGAGTGGGCCACCTGACAGGCTACCATATTCACTTCATCATAAAGAGTGACACCAATAATCATATCAGCCTGTTCGGCACCAGCGCGCGCAAGCACATCAGGGTGCGCGCCATGGCCAACATAACCGCGCACATCGAGACGGTCTTGAATATTGCTTATCAGTTCGGGCGAAGAATCAATTACCGACACATCGTTTTGCTCAGCCGATAGCCGCTCAGCAATACCATAGCCCACTTGCCCTGCTCCGCAGATCAGAATTCTCATGCTTTCTCCGCATTTTGTTTCTTTTCAGCCAGACCCAGCGTTTTTAGTTTGCGATGTAACGCCGAGCGTTCCATACCAATGAATTTGGCAGTACGCGAGATATTTCCACCAAACCTGTCAACCTGGGCCACAAGATAATCTCTTTCAAATACCTCGCGGGCCTCTTTTAAAGGCAATGCCATGATGTGTTCACCGCCCTCACGCCCGGAGCGCGGCAACATTTGACCGATCTCTTCGGGTAACATGTCAGCTGTAATAACAGTTCCCTCTTCAACATGGGCAAGGATCATCAGGCGTTCGATATTATTCCTCAACTGGCGAATATTGCCTGGCCAGTCGTGGGATTGCAGCACTGCCATGGCATCATCACCAATCTGGCAGTTTGTGATGCTAGACTGGCGCATAATCTGCTGCATGAAAGCATTGACGAGTTCAGGTATATCTTCACGACGCTGTCGCAAGGGTGGCACGCCAATGGGGACAACAGCCAGCCGATGAAATAAGTCTTCCCTGAAATCTCCTGTTTCAATCAGTTTTGTCAAATCCTGTGCGGTGGAGGAAAACACCCGCACATCAACTTTCACTTTTGTTGTTCCCCCGACACGTTCGAATTGCTGGTCAACCAGCACACGCAGGATCTTGTTTTGTGTTTCGCGCGGCATATCGGCAATTTCGTCAATATACAAAGTGCCATTATGGGCTTCTTCCAGTGCCCCTATCTTTTTTTGAACCCTATCTCCACTTTCTGTACCAAACAGTTCAATTTCCATTTTGTCTGCAGTAACCGAGGCTGCGTTCAAAATGACAAATGGACCAGCACAACGCGATGAATTCTTGTGGATAGTCCTTGCCACCAGTTCCTTGCCGCTGCCTGAGGCTCCGGTAATCATGATGCGTGAATTGGTTGGGGCCACCCGCTCAATGGTTGAGCGTAAATTATTCATGATAAGGGAATCGCCAATAAGCTCCGGCATATCGGTGCTGCGCTGCTCAAGTTCTCGAACCTGTTTTTTCAGATTTGATGTTTCAAGCGCTCTTTCCGCTACCAGAACAAGGCGATCGACCTTGAAGGGTTTCTCAATGAAGTCATAGGCACCACGCTGGATTGCTGAAACTGCTGTTTCAATATTGCCATGACCAGAAATCATAACGATCGGTAAATCGGGATGCTCTTTGGTAATGATATCGAGCAATTCAAGCCCGTCCAGCTTTGAACCTTGTATCCAGATATCAAGGAATATCAGGTTTGGCCGACGCTCACGTATGATCGCAAGCGCCTGGTCGCTGTCGCCAGCAGTTCTTGCCTCATGTCCCTCATCTTCGAGGATACCGGCAACCAGATCACGAATATCTTTTTCATCATCTACAATCAGAATATCAGAAGCCATACTAACTAATTGACCTTTTCTTGTTCATTTGTTGATGCCCCTGTATTGCCATTTATTTCATCTTCCTGAAGCACTGCAGGCAGTCTTAACCGCATCATTGCTCCGCGCCCCTCTTGCGAGGTTAGCGGTGTATCCAACATTTGGATGCTGCCGCCGTGATCTTCCAGAACCTTTCGCACAATTGCCAAACCCAGACCTGTGCCTTTTTGCCTGGTTGTCATATACGGTTCCAGCAGTTTTAGACGATCAGCTTTTGGCAACCCTTTGCCATTATCGATAACGTCGACCACCAGAAATTCATCTTCGCGATAGGTTCTAACCTCTATAGTACCTTTGCCACGTTTTTCTAAAGGCACCGCTTCAATTGCCTCAGCCGCATTTTTAATAACATTAGTCATCGCCTGCGAAACCAGCCTGGCATCAAATTTCCCCTGTAGAGAGCCTTTACCAAAATTGGTAACGAACTCGATATCAGGATGGGACACTTTTTGCATAAACACCGCTTCACGAACCGGATCATTGATATTTTGCATGTTCATCAGTGGTTTTGGCATGCGGGCAAAGGATGAAAATTCATCAACCATGCGGCCAATATCTGATACCTGGCGAACAATAGTATCAGTACACTGGTCAAATACTTCCTTGTCTTTTTCAATCTGCCTGCCAAATCTGCGTCTCAACCTTTCAGCCGACAGTTGAATGGGTGTCAGCGGATTTTTGATTTCGTGAGCAATACGCCGGGCAATATCAGCCCAGGCATTGTTGCGTTGGGCTGACACCAGATCGGTAATGTCATCAACGGTAATTACCCAGGAATGGTCCTGATCGCCTTCTTGTTCTGAGGTGACCTGAATATTCAATGTGCATTCAACCCCGTCAATCAACAATGAAATTTGCTCGTGGTGCATTTTCGTACCAAGAGCAATTGCATTGTTTAAGACCGAAGCAATTTCTGGCGCAAGTTCATGCAGTTTATGGCCGGCAATCTGGCCGTCTTCCGGAACTTTCAGAAGCCTGAATGCGGGTGGATTAGCGATGGTGATTTCCCCGTCCTGGCTGACACCCAGAACGGATGCGCTTACCCCGGATAATACAGCTTCAGTAAAACGGGCCCGATCATCCATTTCGTCTTTAGCCGATAAAATTTCATCGCGTTGGGATTTTAACTCCGATATCATTACATTGAAGGTTTTGCTCAGGTTTCGTAAATCGCCTTCTGCATGGCGGGTCGAAACGGCCACATTAAAATTACCGCCACTGACTTCATCTGCTGCGGTAATCAATCTTCTGATGGGTGAAACAAAACGATCAGCCACGCTGATCCCCATCCAGATTGCCGATAATAGAACAATCAGGCACACGCCAATATACAAAATCGCGAAGGCAATCTGATTGGTGATCCGGTTATTTTCCAGGCCCTTATATTCTGCGGTATTGGCCTCCATCAACCGAAGCGCCCTTAGCACTTCCGGGTTTACAATTCGCAGGGTGTATAAATATGCGTCGGCTATTTCAGACATTTTTATGATCGCGCCAACCAAAGCAATACGCTCGCCGGGCGGAATTAGTGCGGGCTCACCGTCAGCTGCCGCCTCCAGCGCTTCACGTGGGGGCGGAGGAAGCGCCCGCTCCTGTTTGATATCACTTTCCATGATTACGGAGCCATCTGCGCGCAATATAAAAGCGCCAACCATGCTTCTGCCTCGTGTCTGCAGGGTCAACAGTTGGCGAAAACCAGAAGTGTCGAGATAATAGAGCTGACGGGATTCATCCAGATCACGAGCCATCGACACTGTGGCTCCCTGCAGTCCGCGATAGCTCTCATTCATGTAGGCTCGTGCTACTCCCACGGAGGATTCAACAATGGTTTTTGTACGAATTTCAAACCACCGATCAAGGCCCACGTCCAGAGTAATTGTGGCCAGACCAGCTACCAGGATTGCAGGTACTGCAGCCACCAGACTGAACAGCCCGATGATGCGAATATGTAAACGCGCGGCGACTCTACCGCGACGCCGAGACTGTATCAGTCGATACGCCTCACGAAGTATCAGGAAAAGCAGAATGCTTACCATAATGCCATTTACAACAACAACAGTAATGACAACTTCACTGTTGGGTGTGATCGGAGTGAGGCCAATCAGGATCATGAAACTGATCGCACCGGTAATCAGTGCAGCAATTACTGTGATAAAACCCACTATTCGCGTTACACTATCATTGTCGCCACGAACAATCGATTGACGGTAAGTCTCCGGCTCGTCAACCAACTGACCATCAACTTGAGTCACAGCCGTTTCACCGGGGTCTTTTGAAACTCCAACCTGCAGTTTATGGGAAGCGTCTGCCAAGGAATGCTCCAAAATCCGGTGTTTGGAATTCAACAATGATTTTAGTGAATCAGTTCATCCGTTGCAATCTTGCAACGCTAATGTGGCAAAAATGAAACAGTCGGTCAATGCGAAATTCAACAGTTTTACAACGATATTAATGGATGGAGCGCTTTGTCGAAATTTCCAGTTCACGGATTTTTTTACGCAATGTGTTTCTGTTTAATCCCAAAATTTCCGCCGCTTTGATCTGATTACCATTGGTGGCAGTGAGGGCAGCTTTTATCAGGGGGCGTTCAAACTCACGAAGGCTTTTATGATATAGTCCTTTTTGGGGCAGCTTTTCGCCAGCTTGCTCAAATATGCCGTCAAAATAACTGCCGCAGGCCAGGGCCAGATCTTCAATGTGTTGAGTTTTTCCACTTTCATCAGCAGTGCCCGATACGCCGGTGTTTGTAGATAGTTCAGAACGAATAATCTCTTCGCCTATAATATCCTGCTGATAAAGAACACAAAGTCTGCGAACCAGATTTTCAAGTTCACGTACATTTCCTGGCCAACGGTGTTCACGCAATAATGCCATGGCTTCATCACTGAATGTTTTTGGCTGAGAACCACTAGCCGCCTCACCACCGGCATGTTTCATAAAATGATCGACAAGTGCAGCAATATCATCGGCACGTTCACGAAGCGGTGGCAGGCGCAAGGGAACAACATTCAGCCGATAGAATAAGTCCTCGCGAAACTTTCCTCTGGCAATTAAATCCTGAAGATCCTTGTTGGTTGCAGCAATGATGCGCACATCTGTCGAAATTGGAACGCGACCGCCCACTGTTGTATATTCGCCCTGTTGCAGAACACGCAGCAAACGCGTTTGAGCTTCCAGCGGCATATCGCCAATTTCATCAAGAAACAGCGTGCCGCCCTGGGCGTGTTCAAACTGGCCCATCGAACGGTTCTGCGCTCCGGTAAATGCACCTTTTTCATGGCCAAACAATTCAGACTCAATCAAGTCGCGGGGAATTGCCGCCATATTAATAGCGACAAACGGGCCTTTTTTCCGCTTGCCAAAATCATGCAACGCACGCGCAACCAATTCTTTGCCGGTGCCGGATTCTCCGCTGATCATCAATGTCAGATCAGTCTGCATCATCCGAGCCAATACGCGATATACCTCCTGCATCGCAGCAGAGCGCCCGATCAGGGGAATTCCGTCTTCAGCTTCTTCACCGGATTTAATAAGGCGAGCACCGGATTTGGGTCTGGCAATTGCCCGCTCAATAATCGATTTCAGATTTGTGAGGTCAAAAGGTTTGGGCAGATATTCATAGGCTCCCGCTTCATTCGCCTTAATTGCTGTCATCAACGTATTTTGCGCACTCATGACAATTACCGGCAAATCCGGCCTAGAATTTATGAAGCCTGCCATGAAGTCAAAAATATTGCCATCGGGCATTACCACATCGCTGATCACCAAATCTCCCATGTCCTGGCTGATCCAGTTTCGCAGTGTTTTAATATTGGATGCCAGGCGCACATCATAGCCAGCCTCGCTCAAGGCCCGGTTTAATACGGTTCTGATTGCGCTATCATCATCGGCGACAAGAATTTGAACCTTGTTTTCACTGTTTTCACTGCTCACCTTCGCTACCCTCCCTAGCTTCTTCATTCGCACTCCAGGCTGGCATTAATATTCGCACCGTGGTTCCTTTGGCATCAGACTCGATTTCGATAATGCCACCATGATCACCGACAATTTTGGAAACCAGAGCCAGGCCAAGCCCAGTGCCATTTGATTTTGTGGTGACGAAGGGTTCGAACACATGGCCTACCAGACTTGGTGCTATGCCATTGCCATTGTCAGCAATCGTAAATTCAAGTGGCAGTGAAATACGTTCTTCACTGCCGGGTGTGGACAATTTGATTCCTGAGCGAAATGCGGTTGAAATTGTGATTTGCCGGTTTTCAACATCATCCATGGCTTCGCAGGCATTTTTGATAAGGTTGATAAACACCTGTACCAACTGATCACGATTTGCATAGACTGCAGGCAGTGAAGGGTCGTAGTTTTCGATGAATTCCACTCCCCTGCCAAACCCGTTCAGCGCCAGAGTTCTTACATGATCAAGCACAGAGTGAATATTTACCGGGTCGCGTTCAGGGGGGCGTTCATCGGAAAACACCTCCATGCGATCAACAAGTTTTACAATTCGATCGGTTTCGCGGGTAATCAGTTGGGTTAAAGAGCGGTCTTCACTTTCAACGCTGTTTTCCAGCAACTGCGCTGCGCCGCGAATTCCTGAAAGCGGATTTTTGATTTCGTGCGCCAACATTGAAGCCAGGCCGGTGACGGTTCTAGCGGCGCCTCGATGGGTGAGCTGGCGATCTATTTTGTCTGCCATGGCACGTTTTTGAAAAATGATTATCGTATGTCCCGGTATCTCATTCATCGGGGTGGCAAATATATCAACGACCGCATCCTGCCCAATTCTGGGGGAGGAAAGGTCAACTTTATATTCCTGTATAGGGGCAAACCGCAGCCTTACCCTCTCCAGCATATCCAGTGCAGGCGTGCCAAAGGGAAGGATTTTGTCGATTGCTTCACCGCATAACAATGAAGTCGATGATTGAAAAAAACCTTCACTGGCAAGATTTGCATATAAAATCACATTGTCCTTATCCAGCATAAGCACCGGATAGGGCATGGCATCCAGAATCTGGTCGGTAATGCCTTGAAAATTTGGTTGCTTTGCAATCGCTTTGTTCATGCCGCAGCAATCTCACGAGGCTGGTGGAACAGCCGGGAAATCAATGCCCGTATTTCCACCGGGTTAACACTGGTGAGCAGGGTTTTGCGAATTTGCGTAATATTGTTGGCATCCTCCAGATTGTCCAGATACCAGCCCAGGTGTTTGCGAAACTGCCGGATGCCGGTTTTATCGCCAAAATGCTCAAGCATTTCCTCGAAATGTTCAAGGATGATGTTGCCGCATTCCATCAGACTTATTGATGCGCTTTCGCCACGCGCCAGTTCTCCAGGTAACCAGGGCGCACCATAACAGGCACGCCCAACCATTACCGCATCACCACCTGACAGGCGCAATGCATTCGCTGCACTGAGGGAATTGGTGATATCGCCATTCACCACCAGGGGCAGGTCAATTGCCTCGCGGACACTTCCAATTGCCCGCCAATCTGCTTTGCCTTTATAAAACTGGCAACGGGTACGCCCGTGTACACTGATCATCGCAACACCAGCCGCCTGCGCGCGAATGGCCAATTGCGGGGCATTGATAGAATTATCATCCCAGCCAAGGCGCATTTTCAGGGTGACTGGAACATCCACCGCCTCTACCACTGCTTTTATCAGACCCATTGCATGATCAAGGTCGCGCATCAGCGCTGAGCCTGATAATCCGCTGGTCACCCTTCTTGAAGGGCAACCCATGTTGATGTCTATCAGATCAGCTCCGTTGTCGCGGGCCAAACGTGCCGCCAACCCCATCCATTTTGCCTGACGTCCGGCGATTTGCACAGCATGTATTGGCAGCCCGGCACTTTGGGCTTTAATGCTCATTTTGCCCTGCCCGTGCACCAGCGCTTCACTTGCCACCATCTCACTGAAAACAAGGCCTGCACCCAGTTTCCAGGCCACTTTTCTAAAGGGAACATCGGTAATGCCCGACATGGGTGCCAGAAACACCCGGTTGCGACAGGTTAGCGTTCCAATTTTCATTGGAGTTGAAAGATTGATCTGGGGCCGGTTATCAGTCATGACTATTTCAGCAGCACTGCCTAAATATTGTGCAAAAGACATTTTCCTGTGGTTTAACCAATCGACTGGGCATAAACAAGTGCGCAGGTGAAAAATGACCTGATAGTCGCAAGGAACCTAATGAACAATAAAACACTGGCAATCATAGTTGCGGGCGGGCGCAGTTCAAGACTATCGGGCAATGTCGAACTTCCACGCGCCGACCGTGATGTTCCCAAGCAATATATGATGCTGGCCGGGCGCTCGGTGCTTGAGCGTTGTGTTGATAAATTTATCAGCCACTCCCAAATTGACAATGTTCTGGTTGTAATTCACCGCGATGACATTGCTGCCTATGATCGTCATGTCAGGCCCCACAGTAAATTATTGCCCGCAGTGACCGGTGGCAGTTCACGGCAGCAAAGTGTTTATAAGGGTTTGATGGAAGCAAAAATAATGGGGCCTGGTGGTAAAATCCTTATCCATGATGGTGCGCGCCCATTTGTTGAAAGCGAGACTATTACGCAGGTTCTTGATAATATTGCTCCGGCAATTGGTGCAATCGCCGCCAATCGTGTTGTGGATACGCTAAAACGCGGTGACAGTCGGCTGGAAATCTCAGCGACAGTTTCGCGTGATGATTTGTTTTGCGCTCAGACACCACAGGGATTTATGGCAAAAGACATTATCGCAGTTCACGAAGATGCAAACAAAAACGAAAAAAGTGATTTTACTGATGATGCATCGATGTTTGAAGCTGCCGGACTGGCGGTTCGTATGGTCGTTTCCCCCTCGCATAATTTTAAAATCACAACACCCGATGATCTGGCCCGTGCCCGATCTCTTGTCGAGCAAATTGAAGGATTACCCATGACCCACGCTGATATTCGCTCGGGCAACGGCTATGATGTCCACGCATTTGCTGCGGGTGATGGTGTAATTTTATGCGGTCATAAAATTCCGTTTCATAAAAAACTAGAAGGTCATTCCGATGCCGATGTAGCGCTTCACGCTTTAACCGATGCGCTGCTTGGCACAATTGGCGCAGGTGACATTGGCTCGCATTTCCCCCCATCTGATCCTCAATGGAAGGGTGTGTCTTCCGACCGATTTGTCAAACATGCCATTGAGCTAGTGGCGGATAAGGGCGGGATGATCAACAATGTGGATATTACGCTGATTTGCGAAGCCCCCAAAATTGGCCCCCATCGCGATAATATGCGAGAAAAACTGGCTGAACTGTGTGATTTAGAACTCGATCGCGTTTCCCTGAAAGCCACCACCAATGAAAAATTGGGCTTTATAGGTCGCGAAGAGGGTATCGCCGCAATTGCTACTGTAGCTGTTTCTTTTGGAGCCAGATCATGATGATAGACGCTGACCTGCCAACTTTGGCTGAAATGACAATCGAGCGTTTTCGCGCTGCCGGATTTCGCTGCTCCACCGTAGAATCATGCACCGGAGGCCTGATTTCAGCCCTTATTACTTCCATCGCGGGGGCATCGGATGTTTTTGACCGTGGTTTTGTTACTTATTCCAATGATGCCAAAACCGAGCTGGTGGGTGTTTCTCGCGAGACAATTGATGAATTTGGCGCGGTATCAATGCAGGCGGCAATTGAAATGGCTATAGGCGGCTTGAATCATAGCCAGGCCAATGCCTGTGTAGCGGTTACCGGCATTGCCGGTCCTGGCGCAGGTGATGAACAAAAACCGATTGGACTGGTTTTTATTGCCGTTGCAAATGACTTTGAAGAAGGGGCATTTGGCGAAGAATTCCAATTTGAAGAAGCGGGCCGCGACGCCATCAGAAATGAGGCTGCCAAGGCAGCGCTGGAGATGCTGGTTGCTTATGGTATTGATGGTCTTGAGAACTGATTTTGGCTATTTGTCATCCCTCACCCGTCGCATCGAGTTATGGTAGTAAGTTTTTCACCAATTGCCCCTATTTCCCTTGACTTGCCCGCGATATATACGTAATTCATCGCTCCATTGAGGTGTTAGTTTTCGCCTTGAAATGCGCGGGTGTAGCTCAGTTGGTTAGAGTGCCGGCCTGTCACGCCGGAGGTCGCGGGTTCGAGTCCCGTCACTCGCGCCATTTTTGTATTTTTCCTTGTGCTATCGCCTGACGGCTATAGGAGCACAGGATTGTTTTGCAAAAATGGATTGTGACGCGCATTATTTATCTGGTAGTTTGTATTGCAGACACCACCAAGTGCTCATCTAGCCGAAGGCGATAGCACAAAAATACATGTGCTCATTCAGCCGAAAGGCGATAGCACAAGTGACAAAGGGCGGTTAGCTCAGTTGGGAGAGCAACTCGTTTACACCGAGTAGGTCACAGGTTCGAGCCCTGTACCGCCCACCATTTTTTTAGCGCTACCGCCTTTCGGCTAAATGAGCGCGGAATTCTGGCGCTATCGGCATTTTTGCTGGCGCTATCACCTGACGGCTAAATGAGCGCGGATTTTTTCTAAACGTTATCCCATTTGGTTAAGCGCGTTTGGTTTTGATAAAATCGACAATCGCACTAACCAACCCCGGTGCGAGCGGCAATTTCGGTTTAGTGTAGGTAGCCATATTCAGTGCTAGATCATCATTTTCCACCGTCTTGAGAACATGGTTCATATCCTCCAATAATACCAACTTCGCATCAATAATATTGCTTTTCAACAATTGAG
>JAKISV010000226.1 GCA_021648425.1 Rhizobiaceae bacterium | reverse complement strand
TCACCCTTATCTGGAATAACACCTGCACCCGCCTCCCGCTCCCCCTCCGGCTCCCACCCCGGCCCGCGAAACAGGTAGCCACAAGCTTCGCCGATTGATTTTGCCTGCCGCACGTCGCGGAAAATGAACAGGTATTCGCGAAAGTTGATGACGAGGGGATTGATTGAGTTGATTGGCTCGGTAACGCCGTAGATGACTTTTTCAACTTCGGGTTCATAGGTGCCAAACAGGCGGTCCCACAGGATGAGGATACCGCCGTAATTTTTGTCGATATATTGGGGGTTGGAGCCGTGGTGGACGCGGTGGACTGAAGGTGTGTTGAATATGCGATCGAGCAAGCCCAGCTTGCCTACTTTTTCTTTATGAATCCAGCTTGGATAGGTAAGGACTACCAGATAGCTGATTACAGTCTGCACCAGGCCAAAACCAGCAAGAATCATCGGAATAAAGAATATCCAGTCGATCAGCGCATCCACCCAGGCGATGCGTAGGGCAGTGGTGAAATTATATTCGGGTGAGGAATGATGGACAATGTGATTTGCCCAGAAAATACGCACTTCATGCTGGAGGCGATGCAGCCAGTAATAGGTGAAATCTGCGGCAATCAGCGCCAGGGCCCAGGACCACCAGCTTTGCTGAATTTCAAAAGCGAAGGGGGTTATCAAAATCAGGCCAATGACAAACACAAGGCCAAAGGTTGTGCGCTCCAGCAGGGCGCTGACAATGGCAATTGCCGAGTTGGCCACCGTCTCGCCCAGCTTTTTGCGCGTGCCGGTGATGACATCCCACAATGTTTCAGAAACGAGAGCGAATAAAAACACCAGACCGGCAATTCCCAGTATATCAAAAACATTGGAGAAGGCGTCAAACTGGACTTCATAGGTGTCCATCTGTATTTCCTTTCATAGCCAGCAGGGTAGTTGAATATTGTTGACTGAACGTTCGTTCATTGATATATCCAATAAATTGAAACTTTCAAGAGGCGCAGGGAAAAAAGTGCAAACACCAGTGACAAAGCGTGATGCGGCTAAAAGCGCGCGACGACGGTTGATTGTGGAAAGTGCTGCCATGTGTTTTATCGAGGGCGGCTTTCACCAGACTTCTATTCGCGATATTGCCAACAAGGCGGGTATCAGCCTGGGCAACCTGTATAATCACTTTGAAAGCAAAGCGGCGCTGATCGCGGAAATTGCATCTCTGGAGGCCGAGGGGCTGGGCGAGATAGAAAAGAACCTGAGGGCTTCCTCCGCGCCGGGGCGCAGGATGGAAAAATTTATTCACTCCTATTTTGACTATGCTTCACAACCTCACAATGCGGTGCTGGCAGCGGAAATTACCGCCGAAGCCATGCGCAACCCGGATATCGCCAAAGGCTTTGTTCAAAATCGCAAATGGCTGGTTGAACAGATTGCCACCGTACTGGAAGGGGGAAAGCAGCAGGCGGAATTTACCTTTGACCAGCAGCCTGCAGATTTAGCCAACCTGATGATTGACCTGATTGAGAGTGCAGGGATGCGGGTGGCTTTTTCCAACCGGAAATTGAAGACACAAACACGAAAAACGGTTTTTGAGATTATTATGAAACTGTTGGGTTAGTTCAATAACTCTCTTGCGTTCCCGCAGGTGGTTTTCATTATGATTGTACCAATTACCCAGGCGTGAAATCCTGGCAGCACCTGGTATCCGTCACACCAGCTTTGGCCCGGACCCTATACAGTTACAATGAAGGGTATTGCGGCAGAAGGGGAAGCAATTTAATCATAGGGAATCCCCAGAGGTCAGTCTCTGCCAACTTCACCGCACATCGGAATATTAATGCCTGCTTCAAATCCATCTCTTTTGACCCTGCGTCAGCAAATTCGTGATCTCACAAACCATGATGAAACCCGCCATGTTCGTGACCTGCTTGGGCAATTATCCTTGTCAGAAAGTGAACGGCGGAACATCTCGGCTGAAGCGATTAAAACCATCGAGTTGATCCGCGCCAGGCATGATGCCGGCATGATGGAGACTTTCCTTAGTGAATATGGGCTTGATACAGATGAAGGCGTGGCATTGATGTGCCTTGCCGAGGCTTATTTAAGAACCCCCGACAGTGAGACGCTTGATGCGCTGATTTCCGATAAGATCGGCGAGGGTGACTGGGCTCGTCATCTGGGCAGGGCGTCTTCTTCACTGGTGAATGCGTCCACATGGGCGCTGATGCTGACCGGCAGGGTTTTTCGTACTATTCCAGCCGACGCCAATGATATGGCATCGCTCATGCACTCCATGGTTCAGCGCCTTGGTGAACCGGTTGCGCGAACGGCTGTTGGCGAAGCGATGAAAATACTGGGACGGCAATTCGTCCTTGGCCGCGATATTGAGGAGGCATTGAGCAATGCAAAATCATGGGTAAAGAATGGCTATTTGCATTCATTTGATATGCTGGGCGAAGCGGCGCGAACCGGGGCTGATGCAAAGCGCTATTTTCTCACCTATTCAAATGCGATTTCGCAGATTGCCAAACATGCCAACAAGGCCAATGCACACGATAATCACGGCCTGTCGGTAAAGCTCTCAGCCCTTCACCCGCGTTATGAGACAATCAACAAAGCGCGGATCATGAGCGAACTGGTGCCAAAGGTTGCAGCACTGGCCCGGCAGGCGAAAGCGGCCAACATTGCGCTGGCCATCGATGCGGAAGAGGCCGACCGGCTTGATATATCGCTTGATATTTTTGAAAATTTGGCCCGTGATCCTGACCTTGGCCAGTGGGATGGCTTGGGTATTGTGGTGCAGGCCTATCAAAAACGCGCGCCTTATGTGCTGGATTGGCTGATAAGTCTGGGCCGTGAATTGTCCAAGAAATCAACTCGTAAGTTTATGGTACGCTTGGTCAAAGGCGCCTATTGGGACAGCGAGATCAAGCATGCACAGGAAATGGGTTTGGCTGATTACCCGGTCTATACCCGCAAGCCGACGACGGATCTTAGTTATCAGATTTGCGCCGAGCGTATGATGCGGGCGCAGGATGTGATTTATGGGCAATT
>JAKISV010000225.1 GCA_021648425.1 Rhizobiaceae bacterium | reverse complement strand
CTCCCACATCACCGACTGGGTGTTTGATCTCGACAACACGCTTTATCCAGGCCACTGCAATTTATTTGTTCAAGTCGACAAGCGTATCACCCATTATGTGATGCGGGTGACAAGCAAAGATTTTGATGAAGCGCGCTTGTGGCAGAAGCATTATTACCGCGAATACGGCACAACACTTCGCGGTTTGATGGATGAACATGGTGTAGATCCCCGCCACTATATGGAAGATGTTCACGATATCGACTATTCCGCTATATCACCCAACCCGGAACTGGGTGAACTGATAACTGCCCTGCCTGGTCGCAAACACATATTTACCAATGGTGATGTGAGCCATGCACAACGAACATTGACTGCATTGGACATAGAGGGAAGGTTTGACAAGATTTTTGATATCGCCCATGCAGATTTTGTCCCCAAACCTGATCGCGTACCCTATGACAAGTTTCTTCGGGACCACGAAATTGATCCCAATTTTGCAGTAATGTTTGAAGATATGCCGCGAAATCTGGAAGTTCCAAAAATTTTGGGAATGACAACGGTATTGCTGGTGGAAGGTGAGGGGCAAGAGAGTCAGCGCGAAAACTGGGAGACTGAAGGTAAAGAGGCCAGCCATATTGATTATGTCAGTGACGACATCAATTCAATTATCAAGCAGATTTTGCAGACGATTTAGGTAAAATACAATATCAGTTGCCGGTGCCTTTTGGATGCCAGGTCAACGGTGCCTCAAGCAATTCACCTTCAAACACCAAGGCCCCTTTGCCAGACAAATTCTGTCCCATGGATTGGCGCGAGGGATGAGCAAATATATTTGCGGCCAGCAAACCGGGCTTGATGGTTTCAAACGAAGAAATGTCGATATGTGATCCGAATCTGGTCATGGTATTTTCCCTGTTGCTTCCATTATCTGGGAACCAATTGTGGCTCTTTAATGATATGTTAGCGGGGAAATATAACTGGCGGCGTGAGTTTTCTCACACCGCATCATTTATGAATCACATTGGGCCTCAAATCGAATAATGCTGCTTGATAATGTCCCAACCTTCACTGGCTGTATCAACAAAATGAAACAAGTCAGTATCATCGGGTGAAATTGTACCCTGGTTTGCCAGCTCTTCAAAATTAATCACGCTGGTCCAGAATTTTTTGCCAAACAACAAAAATGGTACCGGCTCCATTCGTTTTGTTTGGATAAGCGTCAAGGTTTCAAACATTTCATCCATAGTTCCAAAACCACCGGGAAATACCGCTATCGCTTTGGCTCGCATGAGGAAATGCATTTTGCGGATAGCGAAGTAATGGAAGTTGAAACACAATTCAGGTGTCACATATTCATTGGGGGCCTGCTCGTGGGGCAATACGATATTGAGGCCGATTGAAGGGGCATTAACATCATGGGCGCCACGATTTCCTGCTTCCATGACACCGGGGCCGCCGCCGGTGACAACAATGTATTCTTTATAATCTGATGTAGCGGAGTACTCGGATACAATACGGGCAAACTCGCGGGCTTCCTCGTAATATTTTGAATTATATTCAAGGTTTTTTCGCTGGATATCGTTTTTTGCCGCCCATGCGTCTTTACCTGGTTCGGGGATACGCGCGCCACCAAACAACACGATGGTTGAGAGTATGCCATGTTCGCTGAGTAACATTTCAGGTTTCATCAGTTCCAACTGCAGGCGTACAGCGCGCAGTTCTTCGCGGCATAAAAAATCTGCATCATCAAAAGCCAACCGGTAAGCGGGGGCCTGAGTCTGGGGAGTGACCGGCACATTAGAGGCTTCGACAATATCGACGGTTGAGCGTTTGAGAGCTTTCCAGCCTTTGGCGTTGGTTTTGATGCTGCTTTGGTTTGAATTGTGTGACATATTTTGGTGTCGGCTAATGCCGCCTCTTTGCTTGATTGTTGCATGCGGCAATGGGTTCATTGACGCTAATTGACCTTGCCGGGTGGTTCGAATACCGTTCGTGCAAGAACTTGGAATTTGATGCGTACCTGGATAACCGTACGATAATCATTATGCCTGTCAGGAGTAAACAAATGGCCAACAATACACTCGCGGATTTAGAAAATACAATTGAAGCCGCGTTTGATAATCGTGATGAGATCAGCACAAATACCCAGGGCGAAATACGTGCTGCGGTAAATGATGCGCTTGAACTGCTGGATAGCGGCAAAGCAAGGGTTGCTGAACGCGGCGATGATGGAAACTGGATTGTCAATCAGTGGCTGAAAAAAGCGGTGTTACTGTCTTTTCGCTTGAACGACATGGAAATCATGGATGGCGGTGCGGATGGTTCTACATGGTGGGATAAGGTGCCGTCAAAATTCGCTGGCTGGGGAGAAAATCGGTTTCGCGAAGCGGGGTTTCGCGCCGTTCCTAATTGCATCGTGCGCAAATCTGCTTTCATTGCACGCGGTGCGGTTTTGATGCCGTCGTTTGTCAATCTTGGTGCCTATGTGGATGAAGGTACAATGGTAGACACCTGGGCATCGGTGGGTTCATGCGCCCAGATTGGCAAGAATGTGCATCTGTCGGGCGGCGTTGGCATTGGCGGTGTGCTGGAGCCAATGCAGGCGGGGCCAACGATTATTGAAGATAATTGTTTCATCGGTGCGCGTTCAGAAGTGGTTGAAGGCTGCATCGTGCGCGAGGGTGCGGTGCTTGGCATGGGCGTATTCATTGGCCAGTCAACAAAGATTGTGAACAGGGCAACGGGTGAAATTTTCTATGGCGAAGTGCCTGCTCACTCGGTTGTTGTGGCTGGAACTTTACCCGGCAAACCATTTCCTGATGGCACCCCGGGGCCAGGACTTTATTGTGCAGTGATTGTAAAAACTGTCGATGAACGCACGCGCTCAAAAACATCGATCAATGAATTACTACGGGATTAACGTTGATGGCGGAACAGCTTCCTGAACCCACAGTCAAATGGGTAATGCTAAGCTGGCGCGGCAGGCTAAGCCGCCAGTCGTATTTTTTAGGGGCAATGCTGCTTCTTGTGGTTCAGGTGTATATCCTGATAAACCTGATGCAGACGGACCGTGGCGATGAAAACCAAATGGCT
>JAKISV010000224.1 GCA_021648425.1 Rhizobiaceae bacterium | reverse complement strand
ACCGCACTTAACAGGCGGGTGGTGCATGAATATGATGTGAGGCTGGTGCGTTTCCTCCAACAGGCGTTGCTTAAGCCACTGCAATCTCGCATCACATATCTGCCCACCGGGAAACCCCGGTTTGGTGCTGTCGATTGCGATCAGACGAACCTCATGGCCTTCAATGACGTAGTGGATAAAATCGGGATCGGTGGAGGGACAGGATTTTTCACCAAACACTGATCGAAGAATGGACCTGTCATCGTGATTTCCCGGGATGACATAATAGGGGCATTGAAGTTTGTCCAGCAGCCGGGATGCATGTTCAGCGCTACCCAAACCTCCCTCATTTGTAATGTCACCCGTTACCAGAGCTACATCCGGCCTGGGGTCAAGCTGGTTGATATGCTCAACACACCGGGCAAGATACTCATCCGTTGGCGCAATACCATAGGCTTTTTCTCCTGGAACCGCTATGTGCGGGTCACTTATTTGCACAATCAGCATCTCACTTTTTCGCCTGCATTTATTTTCACTTTATTTGGACGCATCACCACCACCAGGCGGACTGTTGTATTTTTCGTTTCGTTTACGCAATAGCTCAAGCGTTATCATCAGCAAGGCTGCAAACACGATGAGAATAGTTGCCGCTGCCAAAATAGTCGGACTCAATTGTTCCCTGATACCACTGAACATCTGGCGTGGAATCGTACGGTGGGTTGGCCCGGCAATGAACATGACAACAACGACTTCATCCAGCGATGTGGCAAAGGCAAACAGAGCACCTGAAAAAACACCGGGCGCAATATTTGGCAGAACGATTTTAAAAAACACCCGCAATGGTGATGCACCAAGAGAGGCACCCGCGCGCATGAGATTATAGTCAAACCCCTGCAGGGTGGCGCTGACAGTTATCAGCACAAAGGGCATGCCCAGAATGGTGTGCGCCAGGATCAGCCCGGTATAGGTATTGTTGAGGCCAAGGCGACCGTAAAACAGATAAAGCGACAATGCGGTGATAACCAGAGGGATCATCATCGGTGAAATCAACAGGGCGACGACAATTTGTTTGCCAGGAAAATCCGCACGGTTTATGCCGACAGCAGCAGTGGTGCCAAGAATGGTTGCCAGAATTGCCGAAGAAATGCCGATGATAGCGCTGTTTTTTATGGCAAGTCCCCAGCGCCCCGATCCGAAAAAATCTTCATACCAACGCAGGCTGAAACCCTGTAACGGGTAGGATAGCAATTCAGCCGAGTTGAACGACAACGGGATGATGGAAAGTAATGGGAATACCAGATAGAAAAATATAATGCCGATGATAATTCTAAAGGCATAATACCAGATGCGTTCGCCGGTGGTTGCATGATCAGGTAACGTCATATTCTTCAACCCATTTTCATGTTGGAAATATTTACCCGTCGACCAAAGATCAGATAAAGTGAACCGGTCAGAATTAACAATGTTACACCTAGTGAAGATGCCATCGACCAGTTAACCCGCTCATTGACAAAAAACGCGACGAAAAAGCTCACCATCTGATCTCTTGGCCCGCCCACCAGAGCCGGAGTTATGTAATATCCAAGGGCCTGAATGAACACCATCAACGCACCCGCACCTATACCCGGCAGGGTCTGCGGCAGATAAACCCGGATAAAGGCGGTAATGGGTTTTGCCCCCAGCGACGTAGCGGCGCGCACATAATCAGGCGGTATCGAGCGCATGACGCTGTATAAGGGCAATACCATAAATGGCAGCAATACATGGGTCATCGCGATATAAACACCAATGCGGTTGAAGACCAGTTCCAGGGGCTGGGAAATCAATCCACTGGACATCAGTAAGCCGTTGACCACACCATTATTTTGTAAAACCAATATCCAGGAAAGCGTTCTCACCAGTAGCGAGGTCCAAAATACCAGCAGCAGCATAATCATCAGCAGATTTCTCGTGCGCGCTTTGGCGGTCGCCATATAATAGGCTACCGGAAACCCTAAAAGCAGACAAAGTATTGTGACCGAAATGCTAATATAAACGGTGCGCGTGATGATTGAGACATATATCGCCTCGTATTGCGGTACTTTGCTTATCTTGTTGTCATCATCATATTTAAGATCAAGAGCCGCCAAAAGATAGATCATTGTCGTATCTTTCAGCCCGCGCTCAAGCACCGTCCAATAGCGTTCCTGCCCCCATTTTTTATCCATCTCAATCAGCGCCGCTTTGTAGGGCGGACTTTTGAGTTCATCTAGTCGATTTCCGGTTTTAGACAGCAGGGAATAATATCCAACCAGATCGAAATTCAACCGACGCCCTACCCTTGCCAACTTCAGGTCTTTTTGAGCAATTTTCATGTCCGCGACAATGGCGGCGTACACCTCTTCATCCGGCAAACCTTCACCCGACCAGGTATCAATGATCTCAGCCGTCATGGGAAGGGATTCACTCATTTGGGAGTTGTCGATGCTTCGAAACAGCATCAATGCAATCGGCACAAAGTAAAAAAGAGCCATCACCAGAAACAAAGGCCCAATAAGGCCAATCGCTTCAAACTTCTTGCGCCGCTCTGAGCGAAGCAGTTTTTTTCGAAGGCTAATTCCGCCAGCTATTTCTTTAGCCATTGCCGGTCCATCCTCAATCAACGATCGGCCAGAATTTGGCCCTGTAGTAAAATGCGATGGAAGAAAGTCTGCAGGTCAGGGAAGACCCTGAGACCTCCCCCCATCGCTTCTTGCTGCTTGTTGAGCAATCGGAGTTAAATAATATTGGCTGGCAAAACACTGTTTTGCCAGCCGGGTTGGGCTTGCGCCGGACTTATTTGGCTACCCATGCCTGGAAGCGTTTTTCCAGACTCTCGCCATTTTCAAGCCAGAATTCGCCACTTGTTTCCAAAGCATTGTCCATATTGCTGCCATATGTTGGCAAGTGGGGAAGTACTTTTGGATCAACGAATTCGCCCGTTCCTTTGGCCGTCCAGCCATAGGTGACTTTGTTGAAAAACACAGCCTGGCGATCGGGACGCATGGAAAGATTGAGGAACTTGTAGGCCTCATCAAGGTTTTTAGTTCCTTTGATAATGGTCCAATAGTCGGTAGAGAACT
>JAKISV010000038.1 GCA_021648425.1 Rhizobiaceae bacterium | reverse complement strand
GCAATGGATTACCCGCCTCTCTTAGCGATAGGCGGCTTGCGTGATCCAAGGGTTACCTATTGGGAGCCAGCAAAATGGGTTGCCAAACTAAGAGCCCTCAAAACCGGAGATTCGCCGGTATTGCTGAAAACCAATATGGATTCAGGACATGGCGGGGCATCGGGGCGTTTTCAACGTTTGCACGAGGTGGCATTCACAACTGCATTTGCACTAAAATGTGCAAGCATCCCAGGCAGAACCAATATGCTGAAGCCGTAGTGGTCACTAAAATCGTAAAAAATCGCAAAAATATCCTTGTTACCGGTGCCAATGGATTTTTAGGTTCAGCACTGATGAATTATTTACACCAGCGCAAATGGCCTGTACTGGCGGGAACCCGCGATGGCAACAGCCGCGCACCAGTGCCGCAGGTTACTTATGGAACGCTTCCGGAGATATCCGATATTACCGTTCAACTAAGCAAGGTTGAGACCGTCATCCATTGCGCTGCACAGGTACATGTCCTTAAAGACAACAATTCACTGGGTGGGTGGGATGAACATCTTAAGGTCAATAAAGATGGTACATTTGCACTTGCCAAACAAGCAATCAGCGCAGGCGTAAAACGCTTTATATTTGTTTCAACCATTGGGGTTCATGGCAATGAAACCACGCGGCGTGGATTTGCTGCAGATGATATTCCAGCCCCTCATTCACCTTATGCAGTATCAAAACTGGCAGCGGAAGATTGTTTGAGAGAGTTGGCTGAAAAAACAAGTCTTGAGGTGGTAATATTGCGACCTCCATTGATATTGGGGCCGAATCCTCAAGGAAATCTGGCTACAATTTCTCGTTTGCTTTCTTATGGTCTACCATTGCCGTTTGCATCGGCGACCAAAAACAAACGATCACTGGTTTCGTTGCAAACCCTATCCAGTCTGTTGGAATTATGTATCCATCATGAATCGGCGCCTGGGAAAGTATTTCTTGTTGCTGACAAACAACCGATGCACACAAGAGCAATAATTGAGCGGGTTGCTCTGGACAACGGGCAAAAAGCCCGACTGTTTTGGGTGCCGGTTAATCTGCTGCGTAATGTATTATCAATTGCAGGGAAAAAAAATCTCAGCACACAGCTTTTTGGTGACCTTGAAGTAAATTACTCACAAACTACCAAGCACCTGGGGTGGACGCCTCCTATATAAATTTTCTTTGAGGCTATTAGAAATACCCAATTCTGTTGGATGGTTTCAATCACCCCGAACCAAGTCAACAAAAAAGCAATCCTGATGCAATCGGGATTGCTTTTTGTTATTGAGATACCCAAACAGGTACGATCTGAAATACTCACACCGCAATTTGCCAATCAGCAGTTTTTCAGTATTCCGCAGTTGATGATAACTCCACCAATTGCTCCGCCCAACAAACCTGAACCTTGCCGAGGAGGCAGTGGTTGAGGCTGTGGCTGAGGCTGGGCTTGTGGCCAGTAACATATTCCATTTGATGACAGTCTTTGACCTGGCTGGCAGGTTCTAACCTGTTGTTGTTGTTGTGGCCAGAAGCAGCTGCCATTGCGAGTTTTTCTTTGTCCCGGCTGGCAGGTTATAACCTGCTGTGCTCTTGGCCAGTAGCAATTTCCTTTGCGAGAAAGTTTCTGACCAGGCTTACAGGTTTTTACCTGTTGAGTTTTGGGCCAATAGCAATTTCCTTTGCGGGAAGTTTTTTGACCAGGCTTACAGGTTTTTACCTGTTGCTTGATAATACGCTTGGGAGCTACTTTGGGACAAATTCTCGAATTGTATTTTTTCAATTCTTTCAACAATTCATGGGTAGGCTGAATCGAAGCCAGGCGGACTTTTGCATGTTTTGAATATTGATTCAAAGCCCGGATACTTTTCTTTCCCCACAAGCCATCTGCAGAACCGGCAACACAGCCGATACGATTGAGTTCTGATTGAATTTCGCGAATAGTGCTTCGGGTTACAACTCGTGGCGCTTCAACTTCAGTCTCCCCGGCGGGAACAATGTCAGACTCAAGACTTGCAACTTGATCGCCGGACGGTTTTTCCGCAACCTCGTCGCTTTTTTCCGGTGTATCGCGAACGGCCTTTTCAACGACAATCTTCCTGGATGACTGAGATTCTTTTAACAATGCAATTTGCGTTTCTTTATCGTTGGCAATCCGTTTCAAACGCAGTTTGGCAAGATCTCCAAAAAAGCCGGTGCCATAGGACCTTATATATGCGCTTAATTCGTCTTTATCCGTCGAATCCTTGACTGCTTCCCAAGCCATTTGTTCCAGGCGCATTGAAAGCAGGCGATCAGTTTCTACAGTGTTTGAGGATTTGGTAACAGTGGGAGCAGTTGTTACGACCGAAGGGCGTGGTGTCTGGGTATCACCAACAAGGGAAGCAACCTGATTATTCTCCTCATTTGACTGATCCTCGTTGAAATAGAAACGGCCCAGCAGCGATGAATTTGTCCAGGGAATTTGTTTCTCTTCTGTTGCCTGAAATACCTGGCGACGAACGTCTGTCATCAAGGTGGAAATTTCGATGCCAGGACGTGAAAGATTGTCAAGCAGGGCTCTGGTAAAGGGGCTATTGCGCCCTGTACCATCGAGCGCGACATTGTCTGGCTGGGTGGCAAATGCAATAAATGTACCTTCGGAGGTATTGTCATCGCGAGCAAGACCGCGCGTAGATTGAAATGCGCGTGTTTTACCTTTTACATTATCCAACAGTGGATTATTGCGGCAGGCATCGAGAAACAACAGTGCAGTTTTGGTTTCGCGTTCCATTTGACGCTGGATAAAGTCCATTGGAATGGTTTCGAAATCCAGATCACTTTCGTACTGAATATTGGTATCTACCGGTGCCAGATAATTGCGGCCATTAACCTGCAGTGCGTGACCGGCATAGAAAAAGAGCCCCACATCCGCGTCACGTAACTTAATACTGAATTCGCGAATTTTATCGCGCATCTGATCGTTGTTTAAATCAAAGCCGCCGACAACTTCAAAACCCAGAGAAGTAAGCTTTTCGGTCATATCCTCAGCATCATTGCGTGGATTGGCCAGGGTCGGAGCATTGTCATAGTCAGAATTGCCGAGCACCAGAGCAACACGTTTAGCTGCTATTGCGGCACTGCTCACAAATGCAAACGACAGTGCAAAAATAAGCAAAGCGGCAAATTTTCGGGCGATAGATGAGAACTTCTGGGCATTTTTCATCATAATACTGCCATTGTTAGTGGTTTTCGTGGATATTTCAATGTTAAAAATATCACACGCTTGACCTTCCAGTGGCTGGAAGAGCTAGTCGTAATATAGTATTGTAGCTCTATGTCGTATGTATCGCATATCACACTACGCACAATATTGCACATCAAGCCCGATTGATCGAGATAAACCACCTAACCTTTGAGAGAAGAATATGAACATTGGAAACGCTGCCAATATATCCGGCTTACCTACCAAGACAATCAGGTACTATGAGGATATTAAACTGGTCAAGCCAGCGCGCGCTGCGAACGGCTACCGCGACTATTCTGACAATGATACCAATACACTGGTTTTTTTGAAACGAGCCCGGGGATTAGGGTTTTCGATAGATGAATGCCGCTCACTTTTGTCTTTGTACCGGGATACCGACCGGGCCAGTGCGGATGTCAAAACACTTGCTATGGCAAAAATAGTGCAAATAGAAACCAGGATTGAAGAACTGAAGGGTTTGAAAAAGACCCTCAAAAACCTTGCGGAAAACTGCCATGGTGATGATCGGCCTGAATGCCCAATTCTGGAAGATCTGTCGAAAATGAAATCCTGAACATGATTCGCAATATAATTTATACATTGGTCGTTGCCGTTGGGGCCTTCTCCATCTGGAAATGGATATCTCCGGGAACTGAGAATGACGGTAAACCAATGGTCGCTGTTTCAATTCCTGAACTCACGCCGGGGGCTGTCGTTGGCAAAGAGTTGTTTGATGCTAACTGCGCCAGTTGTCACGGGCCCAATGTGGAGGGTATCGGCGGTTTGGCACCTTCGCTTATTCATAAAGTCTATGCCCCAAACCGGCACAGTGACCAGGCATTCCTGCTGGCTGCAAAGAATGGTGTTCGCGGGCATCACTTTCCGTTTGGCAATATGCCACCGGTGGAAAATATCAGTGATGAAACCGTGAAAAAAATAGTGGTCTATATTCGCGAACTTCAAAGGGCAAACAGCATCAATTGACTGCTGCCTTATGAAACCTGATTGCCTGATATATTCAGATGATCAAAACCTGATGTTGATTTTCCAGCCAATTCAGAGGTCACTGCTTCGCTCCACCGGTAACCGGCAATTGCATTTTGTTCGTAGTCGGAAATTATGTTGTTTGCCACAACGGTAGATTTTGCCCCTTCCACAACTGAAACATAGATGCCTACCTTTGAGCCGCGTATAATATTTGATGTTGCAACCACGTTGCGCAAATAGGGGCCCCACCCCAGACTTAAGCCGAAGTCCGGGGAATTTTCGATTACGTTTCCTGTGACGCTTGTATCGGCCTCAACTGAAATTCCGCTGCCGGTATTGTCTTCGTTTTCATAATTCACCGGCAAAATTACATTTCGCACAATGTTATTGGAGCACACGCCAAGACGGCCGCCTTGCAGAAAATTCACGATTGAAATTCCCCGGGCACATGTGTCTACAAGGTTATTTGATATAATGGCGCCAATAAACTCAAACTCAGAATAGATTGCCGTTTCTCCAGACCGCAGGGCCTGGTTGCCAATGATTTGCAGGTTGCTGCCGCCATTGGAGCGAATTGCAGAGAACTTGCAATCGGAAACCTGGTTGTTGGAAACCTGTACAGAATTGGCACGAAACACATTGATGCCATTTCCCCATTGGCCGGTGCCACCTTTAGCAGCGCCTATGTTGGAAATGTGATTATTGGTTACTATGCTGCCATCTTCCGCTTGCGTCCAGCGATGCACCAAAATGCCACCATTGGCGCAGTCACGAATACGGTTTGAAGCTATCAGCATATCGCTGTTTTCTACTGCATAGATAGCGCAATCGCCGGCTGCTCCGGAAATGGTGTTGCGTTCAATGCGCCCCATGGAGCGGTCAACATACAAGCCGATACCGGCACTCCCGACTATTGTGCAATTTTCTATGACAATGTGGCTGGTATTTGAAATTCTAATCAGCGCTTCAGCGTAATCTTCGATGCTGCGATTATTACCATCTATCTGCAGGCCGGTAATTTCAACAAATTCGCAGTTTTCTGCCATCAGACAATGGCCCGCTCCTGAATAAACCAATCTGGAAGCGCCCGGCACGCCCATCAGTCGCGTGTTGCTGGGTATTTTAATATTGGAGACGGTATAATTGCCCGGTGGTAAAAATACCGGTTTATTATCGAGGGCTGCTTTATCCAGGATGGATTGCAGCAACCGGCTTTGATCATCTAATGCACCGGGACGCAGGCCGTCGTTGGCAGCAGAAAAACTGCCACGCAATTCGGCAACGGAAAAATCACTTTTGCCATCGCTTTTTCCAATAGCCGGTATTGTGCCGGCCATCATGCCAGCACCGCCAACTGCTCCTGTCATAAACAAGCGTCTGTTCAGTCCCATATCGCTACACCTCCTACTGTTTAGTGTTGATAATGCAAAGAACGTGCCAAATTCTGATGCGATGGTTGAACTCAATTGAGTTTCCTGACTTCAGGGGGTATAGGAATTGAATTGACGGTTGCAGCATTCACCAGGAGCTTGGAATGTTTGAAGAGGGTAAAATTTATCTGGGTACCAGCAGGAATCCCGATGACAGTATTAACAAGGGTGAATATCTCAACCTGAGACTGGCCAATCGCCACGGGTTGATCACCGGGGCAACAGGCACGGGTAAAACCGTTTCCCTGCAAATCCTGGCTGAGGGATTTTCCAATGCCGGAGTGCCGGTTTTTTGTGCTGATGTGAAGGGCGACCTTTCTGGTCTGGCGGCTGCTGGAGAAACCAAGGGTTTTTTGACAGAACGTGCTGAATTGATCGGGTTTGATGATTATGCATTTCAGGAGTTTCCAGTAATATTCTGGGATTTGTTTGGTAAAAAAGGCCATCCGGTTCGCGCCACGCTCAGTGAGATGGGGCCGCTGCTGCTGGCTCGTCTTCTGGATTTGAATGAGACGCAGGAAGGTGTTCTCAACATTGCATTCAAGATCGCCGATGATGAGGGACTTTTGTTGCTGGACATGAAGGATTTGCGTTCTTTGCTGGTTAATATCGGTGAACGGGCCAAGGAAATATCGACATCCTACGGTTATGTTTCCAGACCTTCAATTGGTGCAATTCAACGCCAGTTGCTGGTACTTGAACAGCAGGGAGCAGAAAACTTCTTTGCTGAACCCGGCCTGCAAATATCTGATTTGATGCGCACCACGCGTGATGGGCGCGGGGCGATCAGTATCCTGGCTGCGGACAAACTGATGATGTCACCACGGCTGTATTCCACGTTTCTGCTTTGGCTGATGTCGGAATTGTTTGAAGAACTGCCGGAAGTTGGCAATCCCGACAAGCCAAAGATGGTATTCTTTTTTGATGAGGCCCATTTGTTATTCAATGATGCACCCAAGATATTGGTTAAAAAGGTTGAGCAGGTGGTGAAACTGATCCGTTCGAAAGGTATCGGCATCTATTTTGTAACTCAGAACCCGCTCGATATTCCCGATCCTGTTTTGGCCCAACTGGGCAACCGCGTACAACATGCCCTTCGTGCCTATACGCCGCGCGAACAAAAGGCAGTCAGAACTGCTGCTGATACGTTCCGGCCCAATCCAAATTTCAAGGCAAAGGATGTCATCACGCAATTGGGTGTTGGCGAAGCGCTGGTCTCTACACTGATGAAAAAAGGCGTACCTTCCATTGTGCAAAAAACCATGATGCGCCCGCCCTCCTCGCGCCTTGGTCCGCTCAATGGCACTGAGCGGCGCGATGTCATCAACAGTTCACCGGTAGGCACACAATATGAAAAGACAATCGATCGTGAATCAGCCTTTGAAGTTTTGAAAAAACGTGCAGCTGAAGCGGTTCGTATGGAAGAAAAACGACAGGCTGAAGAAGACAAGGAGCGCGAAGAAGGCGGTCGCACAAGCCGCAATCGAACCGGGTTCCAATTTCCCGGTTTTGGCCGCGACGACAGGCCAACAAAACGGGCTCGAAAACGGCGCACCTCGACGCGAAGACGTCGACAAACAGTGGCGGAAGCAGCGACAAAGTCACTGGTTCGCACCGTTGCCAATTCGCTTGGCCGGGCGCTGGTGCGCGGGATTTTAGGGAGCTTGAAGAAAGGGTTTTGAGCGCAATAAATGTTGCGGTTCAATCGTGCGATTTTAGCCATCGCGGCTCTCTACCGTATATTGCGTAACGCGGTAAAACCCTCCAAAAATATCCTCCTGCCAGATATTGAGCGCTTTTTTTCCGTGCGAAATGCCGTGCTCATTTAAACTGGATGCAATATCTTCATGCCAGAAACCATCCAGAAATGGCTCGAGTTTGGTAATCAGCCAGCGAATGGGCGCAATGCGGTAAAGCAAGTGGTTTTTTGGCAAAGGCCCGTATTCGGTAATTAACAATCTGCCACCAGGCTTTAACACACGCATACATTCACCATAGACATTGGTACGCGCACGCGCAGGCAATTCGTGCAACAGGAAAAACAAAACTATGGTGGAAAAACTATCGTCTTTATAAGCCAGTTGCTCAGCATTCATGCGCGCCGCAAGCAACGGCATGTTACCGGGCGATTTACTGCGGGCAAGTTCAAGTTGAACCATTGCAACATCCGCCAGGTGAAGGGGTTCGGGCGCTACGGCCTCCTGCAATTTAGGTGTCAATTCACCGTATACACAGGTCAATTGCAACGTGTCTTCGCGAGAAGAATTGTTCAGGCGAGCCAGTGTTGATTTCATCAGTTTTTTATATTGGCCAAATAATATCGCATTGATAATTGGCTGGTGGTCAAAAAACCAAACACCCTTTGACCATAAATATGCCCACCAATAGTGGCGGGCCAGATATTCAGGGGTGCCATTAAGGAAATGTCGATAGATATTGAACAAAACATTTCCCTCTTCTATTGCGCATCGTTTTGGGTTGTCCTCAAAATTAATGCACCCAATGGCGTTGTGATAGTAGCGGGATTGGTGCTTATTCTCATTGATCTCGATCAGTAATTGTTTTTCCCGATCCACTTAAGATCATAAATGATGCCGGCTCCCAGATTCCTTAGACATTATGCCCAAAAAAATATTTCAATCAGATATTCATACTCTGACGAAAATAAATAATGTTGTCCAAATATTAACAACACCCTGAAAATTCGACAAATTTTACGCACATGTTTGAAACTCCTAGCTGATAGTAACCTTACGTAATGCAGGGTAAGTTTCAGGGAATTTTCATGTTGCCATTTGATCTATTAACGGGAAGATGCAAGTCAAATATCTGCTCTTCGGGCGCACTTGTCTTTGAACAACATAAAAAAATGGCAGCCGATTTGCCAATACTCTACACCGCGATCATGGTCGCGCTGGTTACATTCATTCTTGCATTTCCACAACAAAGCACTCTCTCATTGGTAACCTTAAGCGTATTGCTGCTGTTCTCGCTTAAACGTATGTGCTTCTGGATAAAAATGCGAAAAAATTCTGAAACCAGGGAAATAAAGCAAATGCGGCTGGACCTGATTGGCGTGGTCGTTTTGTCCCCTCTAATCAGCTTACTTGTATCAATGAACAGTGGTGAAATTGCTGGAACTCCTTCAAACAGCGGCGTCAATCTGGTTGGCATTGCGGTTTTTCTGCTAACAACCATTGGTTCATTTGCACTGGTGCCGCTTCCAGTCGCATCTATACTGGTAGTAATTGGCGGTGTTTTACCTTTCCTCCTACGCACGGTATTTTATTCAGAATCAAACTCTTATTGGATACTGATGGTCATATTTCTGGTCGTCATGCTTACAATTGTGCTGTTACGAAATGGATTCCAGTCTTTTGCCAACGAAATCATCAACAGAAATAAACTGGTTGAAGAAAATGAAAAAACGCTAAAAGCAAAAGCCTTGGCATCTCAGCTGGCTTTTGAAGATTCGCTGACGGGACTTCCCAATCGGCGTAAATTCATGTCTATGCTTTGTGACCAAATTCATGACAATTCAAATACCGGACAACAGTTTGCTGTTGGAATTCTGGATATTGATCATTTCAAATCAATCAATGATCTTCATGGCCATACTGGGGGGGATCAAATATTACGGCAGGTTGCTGAACGCCTCGATGAGGCACTTGAAGGTATTGGGTTAATTGCGAGGCTCGGTGGTGATGAATTTGCTGTTTTGTTTCAAAATGCGACAAGTGGTAAAACCGTTACCAAAGCTGCTAAACTCATTCATGATGCGATGAAGTCACCATTTTTAGTTCGTGATAGTAAACTACTGCTTACAACATCCGTTGGAGTGACGATTTGCAGCTCAAGCAATTCTGGCATTGAAGACATTCTGACTCAAGCCGACCAGGCACTTTATCTAGCCAAGCAAAACGGCAGAGCACAAACAGAATTATTTTCAACTGAATTGGAAGCAATGAACAGGCGCCGTTCTCAAATTTCGCAGGCGCTTATGCATGCGGTTAGAAAAGACGAAATTGAAGCGGCATTCCAACCAATCATTAATATCAAAGACGGGCGCTATCACAGTTGTGAAGCATTGGCTCGTTGGAACCATGAAATATTTGGATCGATTGCCCCCACATATTTTATTGAAATAGCGGAACAAATCGGTCTTATTGAAGAACTTACGTTAAATCTTCTACATAAAGCAGCTAATTCAGCTAAAACCTGGCCTGAACATATCCGCTTGAACTTCAATTTGTCGGCCAAGCTGTTACCTGATCCTGAGATTGGCAAAAATATTCTCAAGGTTATCGCAGATTGTGGCTTTAGTCCTCAAAGACTGGAGATTGAAATTACTGAAACAGCAATAATGAACAATATTGAATCTGCACTCAAAACACTCAAAACCCTTAAGGCGGCGGGAGTTCATATCGCGTTAGATGATTTTGGTACTGGCTATTCCAGCCTTGGGCAGCTCGGAGATTTACCAATCGATAAAATCAAAATTGATAAAGGGTTTATCGATTTGATTGTAACAGATAAGAAAAAACGCAGTTTGGTAAAATCAATTATAGATATATGCAGCAATCTTGACCTGGAGTGCGTAGCGGAAGGAATTGAGACGCCGGAACAATTAGGAATTCTGACAGATCTTGGTAGCCATTATGGCCAAGGTTACTTATTTTCAAAGCCGATGTCTTCACGCTCTATAGGGGTTTTATCCAACATGGAACATCTAGATCAATCTGCGGCATAATATAACCAACAGAAATTCTCGTGGGAATAATCCAACCTCAATTTATAATACCAAGCAAATTACTGTGAACCGTATCTGCTTGCAAATCAAAATACTCATCGGGCTGGGCAGTGCGATTAATCCATTGGCAGTAAAAGCCGAATGTTTTGGCCCCGGCAATATCCCAGCGATTTGAGGACTGGTAGGAAATTTCACCTGGTTGGGTGTCAAATATGTCGCTCACCAGCGCGTAAACTGTTTGGGTTGCCTTGTAGGTTTTGATCGGATCAACGGAGATGGTTTCGTCAAGAAGTTCGCAGATTTTTGCGTGATTAACGGCGCTTTCCAACATTGCAGGGGATCCATTTGATAATACGGCTGTCTTTGCCCCTTGTTCCTTCAACTGGCGAAGAACGCCTGCAACATCGTCATAACAATCGAGCGTTTCATAAGCGCTAAGCAGTTTTGATTTGGCCTCGATATTGGCGCCGGGAGTGGAGGCCAGTGCAAAATCCAGAGCCTGTTCGGTTAATTCCCAGAATTCACGATACCTGCCCATGGAATTACGGGTCCACGAATATTCCAACTGCTTGTTGCGCCATACTTCTGATACACGTGCGGCCATCGGACCTACAAGATCGCGGTGGCGATCAACTGCTGAATGGACATCAAACAAAGTGCCATAGGCATCAAAAGTGTAGTAGTTGAATTTCATTTTCCATATCCTTGGTGCGCCTGGGGTGCCTGGAAGGCTGAATTAGTTAAATACCACTATATGAACAGATGTTCTTGACAAAGAGCATTGTCATTGGTCTGTCTTTTGTTAAAGATAGCAGATAAATTATGGCCGATAACCACTTTGCCTGCAAACAAATTCATGTTCTCAATATTGGAGGAACCAATGGCTTTTGAACTTCCCGAACTGCCCTATGCCTATGATGCCCTGGCACCTTATATGTCTGCTGAAACACTGGAGTTTCATCATGACAAACATCACCAGGCCTATGTAACCAACGGTAATAAGCTGCTTGAGGGTTCCGGCCTTGAGGGCAAATCACTTGAAGACATCGTGCGTGAGAGCCACGGCAGTAATGCCGGCCTGTTTAACAATGCCGGCCAGCACTATAACCATATCCATTTTTGGAGCTGGATGAAAAAAGATGGTGGCGGCACAAGTCTGCCTGGAAAACTGCAATCGGCAATTGACGCTGATCTGGGCGGCTATGACAAATTCAAAGCAGATTTTATCGCCGCCGGACTTACACAATTTGGCTCCGGCTGGTGCTGGCTTGCTGTAAACAACGGCAAACTTGAAATCATGAAAACACCAAATGGCGAAAACCCGCTTGTCAGTGGCGCTTCACCAATTCTTGGCTGTGATGTGTGGGAACACTCCTACTATATCGATTATCGCAATGCGCGACCAAAATATCTGGAGGCGTTTGTCGATAACATGATCAACTGGGATTATGTTTTGGAAATGTTTGAGGCAACAGGGGCTTAGGCAGGAATAACAACAGACAGGCATTGCGATCACAATAAGTTCGACAACGTTGGATTTATGTAGCTAAATGCAAGCGTCTTATGATAATAATTCTGCCATATTTAAATTGAAACCTGCGTGTATAAATACGTATAATTGAAACCGGCCATAACAACTGGCCTAATCTACTTGGAGGAATCGTAAGTGAGAAAAGTAATTCTTGGAACAATTGCAGCCTGTATATTTGCAGGCACGGCCGTATATGCGGAACCCATTGCAGACCGCAAGGCAGCCATGAAAAATGTAGGCATGGCTATGGGTTCACTGGTTAAAATGGTTAAAGAACAAATGGATTACGACCCCAATGTTGCACTGCTTTCGTTTGCTGTAATGAATAATGCTTCGATTGGAATCACGAGCCTGTTTCCAGAAGGTACGGAAATGGGCATTGATACTACTGCCGGTCCAAAAATCTGGGAAGATATGGCTGGTTTTAATACGGCTATGGTAAAATTCCAGGCTGATACAGCAGCAGCCATTGCAGCCAAACCTGCTGATCTTGATGCATTTAAAGCTGTATTTGGACCGGTTGCTGCCAATTGTGCGGCATGCCACAAAGTCTACCGCCTGTCCCAGCCATAGGCGTTAAGTTGCTGAAAGCACTTATTAAACTTGCAGGAATTGCGGCGCTTTTGGGCGTCGCGGTTTTCTGGTTTTTGACTGCTCCAAATCCTTTGCCTGCGAACATGCTGACAGGTATTGAAAATGGTGACGTGCAAAATGGCGAGCTGGTTTTTTTCGCCGGTGGATGTGCTTCATGCCACGCTAAACTGGGTGCAAAAGGTGATGAAAAGCTGCTGTTGGGCGGGCGGCATCCCCTCAATACGCCATTTGGTACTTTTTATGCTCCCAATATCACTCCACATCTGGAGAATGGCATTGGCAGTTGGACCGGGGCGCAGTTTGCCAATGCTATGATGCGCGGGATTGCTCCTGACGGATCGCACTATTACCCGGCTTTTCCCTATACTTCTTATGCCCGCATGGAAATTGAAGATATTGCTGACCTGTGGGCCTATATGAAGACGCTCAAACCAGTGGATTTATCAAACCTTGAACATGAATTGCCATTGCCGTTTAGACTTCGTCGCGGTTTAGGGCTTTGGAAAACCTTGTTTTTGCACAATGATCCAATTGTTGAAATTGATGAGAATGACCCCCAACTTGCGCGTGGGCGTTACCTTGTTGAAGGACCTGCCCACTGCGGAGCGTGCCATACGCCGCGAAACCTCATTGGTGGTATGGACAAATCCAAATGGCTGGCTGGCGGCCCCGCACCGGAAGGAAAAGGCAGCATCCCGAATATCACGCCACACAAAACCGGCCTTGGCCCCTGGACCCTTTCAGACATTGCCTATTCGCTGGAAAGTGGATTTACACCGGAATATGACTCCTTTGGTTCCTCGATGGTAAGCGTGCAGGAAAACATGGCCAAACTGCCAGCCTCCGATCGCGAGGCTATTGCTGCTTATCTGAAAGTTGTTGCAGCCGTGCCAACGGTAAAGCCGTAGGCTTTTTAACACCAGCTCGCTTCATCCAGTGGCGGGTTTCGCAGCAACTCCTGGACATTCGCTTCAAGTAACCGATAGCCAACATTGCCAAACAGTTTTTGTCTGCCGTTGTTCATGATGAATGTCGGGCTGCCTTCGATGCTTTTCTTTTGGGCAAGATCATAATCGGCAGCCAGCAGGGCGAAAGCCTGCGGGGAGCGGATTTTTTCGCTGACAAGGTCTGTATCAATGCCAAGTTCTTCAGCGATCCGGCTTTGCTCCTGCCAGGAAGAAATATCGAGTGAAGACTTGAAAAATGCCTTTCGCACTTGTGCGGCCGCACGTATGGACAAACGTTCAAGATAGGGTATCGCACTATCACCGGACTGGCTATGCTCAATGAGTTCAACTGCTTTTAAAAACAGATGCGGACTTGCTGATGTTCTTGGTTTTGCATCCAGCCAGATACGTTCGCTCACTTCGATGTGCGGGAATTTTTCTGATACTTCAATCAGGTGCTTGTTGAATCCGGCAAAACCGCCTTTGGCACCCCAGTTGTTTTCGATTTTGGTCCAGCTATCGGGAAATACAGAACAAAAATGGTTCTCAATTGCTATTTTTTCACCAAATTCTGCAGAGAGTTTTTCGATGCGCACCTGGGCGATATAGGCCCATATGCATAGTACATCTGAAAAATATTGGATTTTAACCGGTGGCAAGTTTTATATCCCGTTTGCTTGATCTAAACAGATACAATAATTCAGTATTTAGCAATCCCCTACCCGGCTTCTTCAGAAAGCTCTTTCAACAATTGCACGGCCTGAGTATCACAGCCGCGTTCAACCATCCAGGCCAATTGCCGGGTGGAAGACATGCCTGAGCGGTCGAGCAGATGGAGGGAAGATTCGGTTGAATGGAAAGATATAAACAATGTGTAACTTTCCACGCTCTTTTTGACGACATCGGAAATCGAAATTGAATTTTCATCCTTGTTCCAGGTTTTTTCCACAAATATGCCACCGTCGGCCATCACTGTAATTTTCGCTCGTTTTTTGGAACTTGCACGGCTGAATACCGGAGCATCCAGGGGCAGGCAATAGGTTCCGGGTTTGAAAATCACCGGCACCCAGGCTTGTTTTTTGGCAATAACAACGGGGTTGTTTTCCACGGTGCGTGCGGCGCCAAGATTGTTTACAAGGCTTCTTTTTCCAAACATCAGTTTCGCGATAATTTTCAGCGCGTTGCTGCCATCCCTGGATTCTTGTGAATCGCCATCTTCGTTAAGAACCGTGCCAACAAGTGGTCCAGTCAATATTACGATATCACCGGCTTTGTCGAGAAGTCTGATTTCTGAACTTTCGGGCAACTCGATCCTGTCGCCGTCTTTTAATACAGATCCAAGAACAAACTTTTCCGACAGGCCAGGTGCAGAGCCATTTACTTCAAAAATGACATATTCAGCTGATTGAGCGTTTGCATCACCGGGAAATGAGAAACCAAATATCAGCAAGCTGAGCCAGGCGGCGGCGCCAGCAAACCTTTTGGTGTAATTAATCATTTTGTTGATCCTCCTGACAGGTCAATCAAATTGGTTTTCTGGCCATCCATCAAACGTTGTAAGTGACATTTGACCAGATAGTCTTCCGGATATTTTTTAGCCAGACTTTTGAAGGTCTGCAGACAGGATATAGTACCTTTTTCAAGTTGCGCATATGCATTACGATACACTTCAATTGGAGCATGCTCTCCCCTGATTGCATCGATTGGCTCAAATGCTTCAACCGGTTTGGTTTTTCCTGCCAGTAATAGACGCCCCAAAGGCCTGAACTCGTGTGCGTTTGCCCGTCCGGCAGTTGCTCCTGAAATACAGATAAGGGAGGTGAAATTCTTGTTTGCTCCCTCCAGCCTTGAAGCGGTATTAACCGTATCGCCAAGTGCTGTGTAATTAAAAAAATTGCTGCCGCCAAAATTACCGATTATTGCAGGTCCTGAATGCACACCAATGCGGGTATGGCCAAAATCGATTCCTTTTGTTGCCAGTTCAGCCCTGAAATTCCGGCAGATTTTGTCAATTTTTATTGCCAGGGTCACTGCGTTGTTCGGGTGGTCGTTGTCGGGCATCGGGGCACCGATAAATCCAACTACTGCATCACCAACAAATTTATCTAAAGTCGCACCTGATTTCACAAATTCGGCGCTAACCCGGTCAAGATAATCGTTCAATATGGTGGAAAGTTGTTGTACCGGCATTCTTTCTGACATGGCAGTAAACCCGGCAATGTCGGTAAAAATGAACGACACATCCATTTGTTCGCCGCCCAGTTTCATTTTTTCAGGATTTGAAATCATGTCATCAACAACTTCCGGGCTGACATAGTGCGACCAGGCATTTCGCACAAATTGTTTTTCGCGGCGATCGAACTGCCACAAGATTGCCGAGCCAACCATGGCGGAGAGAATCATTGTGACAACCATCGGCATTGTAGGGACAAGCAGCAGGTTGATGCTGAATGCAGTGATGGAAAAACCAACGGTTGCCACCACACTTGTAATTAGCAGGGTTGCCCGCAGCCAGATTGCCTGGCGTATCCGCACGACCATAATTCCGATAAAACCTGCAAACCAAAACATTGCTATACCTGTAAAGCCGACCACTTCGCTTATGCGCACTCCGGCCAATAGCTGGTCAAGAATATGGGCATGAATAAACACGCCGGGCATCAGGCCTTCCGCCTCCCCCCTCGAAGAGGTGAACGGCGTTCTGTGGCGATCAACAAATGGCAGATCAACGCCAATCATTACATATTTGTCGGTGAACCATTCTTTCGGAAGCACTTTGACCACATGGGCAGGATAGTTGGGGAAATCGCGGGGCTTACCATCCTCCTTATGTTGATAGACGATACGTGAATATCCATCACTCAGCTGGTTTCGCCAGGTGCCGGCAACTGCGTGCGCCAGAGATGGCATAACCATGTCGCCATAAACACGCCCTTCCAGAAAATGCCGCACTACTCCATCGCTGCCATCTTTGGGCAGAACAGCGATTGCCTTGGATATATTTTTGAGGACTTTGTCTTCATAGGCTACCTGGGCTTCACTCAATCCGTCCTGCTTATCGCCGTAAACCACAAATACTTTGTCAGAATTTTTTTCAAGAAGTGAATACAGTCTATCGTCTTTTTGTTTTTCGCTGGGCTGATCGAGCAACAAATCAATGCCGATGGCTTTTGGATTTGCCGCCAGAATTTTTTCTACTATGTCGGCCAAAAAACCCCTGTCCAGCGGTGAACGATAGGGAAGCGTTGCCAGGGTATCTTCTGTGATTTTTACTATAACGATGTCTTCAGATGGTTTTGTTCTTTTAGCGAGGAACGTCATCAGCAAATCGCTGTATCGGGCTTCAAAGGTGTGCAAAGGCGGAATTTGTGTGAGCGGCAAAACAATTATCGTCACAATCAACGATAATATCGCTGCCATTCTTGTGCCGATGCGTTTCATACGATTTGGTTTTCCTTGCGGTCAGGACCTAGAAAAATGCCTGGATACCGGTCTGGGCACGGCCCAAAATCAGCGCGTGAATATCATGGGTGCCTTCATAGGTATTTACTGTTTCCAGATTAGCAGCGTGGCGCATTACCTGGTATTCAATTTGTATGCCGTTACCGCCATGCATGTCACGGGCTACGCGCGCAATGTCGAGCGCCTTGCCGCAGTTGTTACGTTTTACCAGTGAAATCATCTCAGGCGCCATCTTGCCCTCATCCATCAATCGCCCGACACGAAGAGAGGACTGCAGGCCCAGGGTGATTTCTGTCTGCATGTCAGCCAGTTTCTTTTGATAAAGCTGCGTTGCGGCCAGCGGGCGACCGAACTGTTTTCTGTCGAGGCCATATTGCAATGCCTGGTGCCAGCAGGCTTCTGCGGCACCAAGAACACCCCAGGAAATTCCGTAGCGTGCACGGTTGAGGCAGCCAAAGGGGCCTTTTAGGCCTGAAACATTAGGCAGGATTGCATCTTCTCCCACCTCTACATTATCCATAACAATTTCACCGGTGATCGATGCGCGCAGGGAAAGTTTGCCGCCTATCTTGGGAGCGCTTAAACCCTGCATCCCTTTTTCAAGGATAAAGCCACGTATTGCACCATCGTCGCTTTCAGATTTTGCCCATACGACAAATACATCTGCAATGGGTGAATTGGATATCCACATTTTGGTGCCGATCAGGCGATAACCGTTTTGCGTCTTGATGGCGCGGGTTTTCATGCCTCCGGGATCAGAACCCGCATCAGGTTCAGTTAATCCAAAGCAGCCTATTAATTCACCTGTGCCCAGGCCCGGCAGATATTTTTTGCGTTGCGCTTCGGTGCCATAAGCATAGATCGGGTACATGACGAGGGAAGACTGAACGCTCATCATTGAACGGTATCCAGAATCAACACGCTCGATTTCACGCGCTACCAGGCCGTAAGAGACATAGTTAGCACCGGCACAACCATATTGCTCGGGAATTGTAGTTCCCAGCAGACCGGCCGCACCCATTTTGCGAAACAGTTCCGGGTCTGTTTCTTCGTTCATATAGGCATGTTCAATCAACGGCATCAGCTCGGTTTGGGCGAAGGCACGCGCGGCATCGGCAATCATGCGTTCTTCTTCACTCAGTTGCTCGTCCAGCAAAAACGGATCGTCCCACTTAAAACGGGCTGGTTTTTGAGGCTCGGAAGAAGTTGTGGGTTGTGACATCAGGTTTTCCCGGATTGTTGCAATAAAATTTTGTTGTAGATTAGCCTACGGCCGAATGTTTGACCAAAACTGACACCTGTTGCAACTGCAAACTTGAAACAAAGGAAATATTGCGAAATTTGATGTTTCGGAGTTTAGGCCCCGAAACATCAAATTCATTTATTTTTTAACAACCAGAGATATCGCTTTGCGAGACTGGGCGATTGGTTTTTTACCGACAACAGCCACCTTTTTATCTTTTGCTTTCTTCTTGGTTTTTTTGCTGCCTGCACCCTCGACCCGGATTGCGCGGGTGAGACTGGTTGCAGCGTCGCCCAATGCACGGTTAAGGTTGGTTTCTGTTCCCTGTTCAGCAAAATCGGCAGTCTTGAAATCATATTTGATACCGGGAATATACTCCTGGGTCGTGCTGCAAAGTGCTATTACCTTTTCTTTGCCTGGATCCACCATGCGGAACAAAAAGCCATCTTTCTTACTTGGGAAAGTCAGTTTTTTTCCGGCGCTGAGTTTTATTGCCTTTGTAGCCATGGGCGTTTTAGATACAAAAGTCACCTATCAATACCGTTTGAAAAAGCAACTCAAAATTACCACCCAAACAGAAATAGATTATTTAAATAGAGATTTTTCGCCTCTCCAAACCGGAGTTCAGTTTAAAAACCCCAAGCATTTTTACAGCAACGATTTAGACATTTTTGGTAAAGAAAGCTTGTTTCAGGCCGTAAACCGCACCGTTACCAAAGAAGGTAAAATAA
>JAKISV010000037.1 GCA_021648425.1 Rhizobiaceae bacterium | reverse complement strand
TTATCTTTAGAGCGCGCTAAACTATCATAGGTAGACCTCTAATGTCTAAGAAGGATAGCTTTCATTGATCACTATTAAGCAGCGCTATTTAGCATTTAACTTTATTCCTCCTTTTGCCATGAGCGCCTTTTTCTTTGTGGCCTTCTTACTTACCTTTCAACTCTTTAGGTTGACTCGTATTATTACACAAAAGGGAGTTGATATTGCAATAATCGCGGATAAGATCAAAAGGGCAGTGCCTCAAGCCCCCAATCGCGTATTGCTCAGGCGCGCCTGGACCATTCCTGTTTTGGTGATGAGCCAACAACCGCGTTATTTTTCTGAAATCAGCAACGGGTTAGTGTCGATTAGCGATCGCGCATTATCGCAATCACTAAAACAGTTGCAGGCACAAAAATGGCTTCATCGCAAAATCGACGCAGAAATCTACCCTCCGCGACCCTTATACCAGGCAACGAATGCCGGAGTACTGATTGGGCAGGCGGTTGGTTTAGAGGTGTTTTGAAAAGATTAGCGACGAGGAAAAGTTAAACATCTGCGGCAATATTCTTTATCCCAGCCCCCCAATCAATTTAGCCAGCAACCCATTCAACTCCATCTGCTCATTTTTTCCAAGCGCGCGCAACGCAATGCGTTCGTTTTCCAGATGCAGCGGGATAATTTTGTCTATCAGTTTTAGACCCCTTGCACTCAGTGCCACCAGGGTGCCTCGCCGGTCATCGGGGTTGGGTTTGCGTTTAATCAGGCCCATTTGTTCCAGGCGGTCGATGCGGTTGGTCATGCCGCCGGATGAAATCATGGTGGCGCTGTAGAGCTGGGTGGGGGTGAGGGTGTAGGGAGTGCCAGATCTTCTCAGGGTGGCGATGACGTCGAATTCTCCGCCCTGCAGGCCGAATTTCGCAAATAGCGGCTCCAGATGTTTCGACCTCACCAGGTGGGCGGCCTCTCCCAACCGTCCCAATACCTCCATGGGCAACAGATCAAGTTCGGGTTTTTCGCGCCGCCATTGTTCCATTGCGAGTTTGGCGCGATCTGAAACCTTGTTGTTGTCTTTCATGATACAATTCCATTTGTCTTGACATTAAGATACTTAATGCCTAACTAAACAATATCCGCACCCAGAGAGAATGGCAATGGTCAAAAAACGCGTGCAATCAATCGAACAATTTTCTCCTGCTCAAAATGTTCTCGCGCAAAATACGCCTACGCAAAATATACCCGCGCAACATAGGTCTGTACAAAATACGCTTACCTCCAGAGCGCGTTACCGGGCATTGTTATGTCTGGCGCTGGTGGGCAGTCTGCTTGGGTTGTCGCTGGTGATAGGCAAGATGGCAATCAATAGCGGGGCGGCACCTTTGTCATTTCTGGTTGTTGCACTGCTGGGGTCAGGGACCGTTTTATTAATTGGCGAGCGGATAAAAGGGCAGGCCTTTGTCATTAATGGCCGCATTGTTGAATATGGGCTGTTGGCAGGGGCTTTGTTTGCCTTGCCCAATGCTATTGGCTTTATTGCTGTGGAACATGTGGGTGCTGGATTTTTGTCGCTGACTTTCGCCTTCCCAATCCTCATTACTTATATTTTGTCGCTGGTGGTAAAGCTTGATCGTTTTAGTGCGGGAAAATCGTTTGCCGTTTTGCTGGGCCTGTCGGGGGGCGTTATTTTAGCATTTTCCAAAATTTCCTCCGGCGACAGCGCGTTGTTCTGGGTGGCGATATCGATGATGTCGCCAATTATCATTGCGCTGGGTAATATCTACCGCACATTGCGCTGGCCTGCGGGCATTTCTTCGATGTACCTGGCGGCGATCATGTTGCTTTGTGCCGGGTTTATTCTGCTGCCGGTAATATTGTTTTGGGGTGTGGGTGAGTTTCAACAACTGTTCGTACAGCCGGAAATACTGGTGCTGCTGGCGTTCCAAACCGGGCTGTTTACTGTGATGTACCTGTTTTATTTCGTGCTTCAGCGGTTGGCTGGTCCGGTCTATCTAAGCCAGATAGGGTTGGTTGGCGCAGTGGTTGGCACGCTTGCAGCCGTGAGCCTGCTTGGGGAGAATGTACCGCAAAACCTGTTAATTGCCGCAATCCTTGTGGGAATGGGAACGGCACTGTTTCATTTCAGTTCACGCAGGTGAATTGTTGCGGCGCTCAGGCCGGAATGCTCACCGCCTTTTTTGAAGCAGGGCGATCGGCGCAGGTTTTTAGCCAGCGGTTGACGTTTTCATAATCATCAAGTTCAAGAAATTCAGCTGCCTTATAAAACCCGCCAAGGCAGGCCACCCATGGCCATGAGGCTATGTCGGCGATTGAATAGTCATCACCGCTTATCCAGTCTTTGTCTTCCAGATGATCGTCAAGAACACCGAGCAGGCGCTGGGTTTCGTTTTTATAGCGCTCAAGCGGGTAGGGGTGGTCGCAGGCGTCTTTGGCAAACATGTAAAAATGGCCAAATTGACCAAACATCGGACCAACACCACCCATCTGGAAATTGACCCATTGCAGGGTTTTAATTCTGATCACCGGGTCAGCGGACAAGAGCTTACCCGATTTTTCCGCCAGATATTGCAGAATGGCTCCGGATTCAAACAGGCCGAGCGGTTTTCCACCAGGGCCATCGGGATCAAGGATTGCCGGTATTTTTCCGTTGGGATTGAGTGATTCAAATTCAGGTGAATGTTGTTCGTCAGCACCAAAATCCACTTTATGGGCCTCATAGGCCAGGCCGGTTTCTTCCAGCATGGCAGAAACCTTGATGCCGTTTGGGGTGGCCAGAGAATAAAGCTGAATAATATCGGAGTTTTTTGCCGGCCATCTTTGAGTGATCTCAAATGAGGATAAATCTGCCATGAATAACTGCCTTGTTTGGGAAATGTTTAAAAATTGCTGATGAATGGAAAATCACTATTGGTTATATATAGTAGGTAGCGTTGGATATTTCATCCTATTATTCAGCAAATTCAGTCCGGGCCTTGCAATCGGTTGTAAAATGATATAAACATATCTTTATATCATTACGATTAACCCATATGGTCCCTTAATGCTTGATAGAACTGCCATATCTTTAGACAAGTCAGTCGACATATTGCGAGCTGTTGGTGAGCCAACACGGTTTCGTTTGTTGGCACTGTTGTCAAAAAGCGATTTGACGGTGACTGACCTGATTGAGATCCTGGGCCAGTCGCAGCCGAGAATTTCGCGCCATTTGCGTCTTCTGGCCGAGGCCGGTTTACTGGAGCGTTATCAGGAGGGTGCCTGGGCTTATTATCGCGCGATTGATGAGGGGCCGGGGATGTTGATCGTCAATGATCTGTTGAGCCGCCTTGACTATAATGACAGCCAGATTCAGCGTGATGCGGCGCGTCTTGATGCGGTTAGAAATAAACGTGCGGCGCGCGCGGAAGCTTTCTTTTCCAGCAATGCGGAAGAATGGAGCAGCCTTCGCAAGATGCATATCGATGAGGGGCAGGTGGAAAGCGCCATGGTGGAAATGATCGGCAACAAACCGGTGCAAAATCTACTTGATATGGGGACCGGCACCGGTCGATTGCTGGAGTTGTTTTCAGATTTATATGTAAAAGCCATCGGCGTTGATGCCAGCAGTGATATGCTGGCAGTTGCCCGCTCGACCATTGACAGGGCGGGGTTGACCCGCGCGCAGGTTCGCCAAAGCAATATTACCATGCTGTCAACGCAAACCAATTTTTTTGACCTGGTAACCATCCATCAGGTGCTGCATTATCTTGATGACCCCAAAGAGGCTATCAATGAAGCAGCCAAAGCGCTTTCACCCGGGGGCCGTTTGCTGGTAGTGGATTTTGCCCCCCATAGCCGCGATGAATTGCGTACGCAACAGGCCCATATCAGGCTGGGGTTTTCTCATGAACAGATGAATGGCTGGCTGAATGATGCCGGGCTTGATGTGATTGAAACGCGGGATTTAAAACCCCGCAGGCAAAAAACAGCGTCCGGGGAACTTTTAACGGTCACCCTTTGGCTGGCCGGTGATCGCAGAATGCTGATTGCCCAGGGTGGAAACCAGAATGTGAGCCAGAACAATTTAGACATAGTAACGAATACAGGAACAGTTTGATGTCAATTTCCAAAAGGCCGATGAGCGAAGCCAATATCAAGGTTTCATTCGAATTTTTCCCACCCTCTTCACCCAAGATGGAGGAAACACTGTGGAATTCCGTAGAAAAACTGGGGCCATTGGGACCTTCTTTTGTTTCCGTTACCTATGGGGCTGGCGGCTCTACGCGTGAACGTACTCATGCAACCATTAGCCGGATGATGAAAGAAACCAACCTGAAGGTTGCCGCTCATCTGACTTGTGTGGGGGCATCTCGTGAAGAGATTGATGATGTGGTGCGTGAATATTATGATGCCGGGGTTCGCCATTTTGTCGCTTTGCGCGGGGACGCGCCTGAGGGAATTGGCCATGAATTTTCTTCCCACCGTGATGGTTATCAAAATGGTGCAGAACTTGTTGCCGGTTTGAAAGCATTTTCAGATTTTGAAATTTCTGTTTCCGCCTATCCGGAAAAACACCCTGATAGCGCGGATTTTGCAACAGATATCGATATGCTCAAGCGCAAGGTCGATAACGGCGCAACAAGGGCGATCACCCAGTTTTTCTTTGATAATGATGTTTATGAAGCTTATGTGGAGCGGGTTCGCAAGGCCGGGATTTATATTCCGATTGTGCCGGGCATTGCTCCGGTTGGGAATTTCAAGGCAATCGCCAGATTTGCCGGTAAATGCGGCACGCATATTCCCCAGTGGGTGGCGGATCGTTTTGAGGGGCTGGATGATGACCCTAAAACCACGGCACTGGTAGCTTCAGCCGTTGCTGCTGAACAGGTAATGGATCTGGTCGAACGCGGTATCGAAGATTTTCATTTTTACACGATGAACAAGGCTGACCTGGTATTTGCTATATGTCATCAGCTTGGTTTGCGCGCCGATCAACATTCACAGATTGCCGCCTGAAGCACTTAATGTTTTTGCATGACTTCCTGCAATTTATCCAAATCTACAGCACCGATCTGAGAGATCCGATAAGCCATTTTTAAATCGTCGACACCTTCGCGGCGAAGGTGTGTCACGAGGTCACTGATTATGTTGAATTCAGTGATGCGGGGACGCAGGGTTGGGTAAAACATCGGGGGTCTCCAAAAAAAATAAAGCAACGGCTAAACGTTTGCAAATCATGGTTAATGAAAGGTTAATATTTGGCTTTTGGAGAAAATAAATTACGTAGGGTAAACTGAAATCAATAAGTGACAGTGACTACAACTGTATCGGTGTAGGTTGCCGGTGGAGGCGTCGTTTGTGGCGGGACGCGGCCAAAGGCGGTAAATACCTGGTTCAATCCGGTGCCAACGGAACTGATGGTATTGGTGCCGATTGAATCACCCCAGGGTATAGTGCGCCCTGCATTTTGATATATGCCATAGGTGACCTGGTCGCCGCCATTCACCATCTGTCGCAAAGCGGGACTTGGCGCTCCGCTCAATCCTCCATCAAGTCCGATAGTATAAGGGAGGCCGGAGTTGCAGTTAACGTTGATGATGTTTGATGAATCAACGTTTGTTCCCAATAATCCAGTGCTGCCAAAATTCATGTTGGTAGCATTAACGGTGCAAGTTGTAAGGACGTTGGCGCGAACGGTGAATGGTGTTTGTACGCCACCAAAAGATGATATGGCAGCGCAATTTCCTGCTGATGCGTAACGATATGAAACCCGGGTCTGGCTACCGGAAAAGCTGGAAGTGTATAGCCCTGCGGGTGTTGCCGACTGGCCACCGCCTATTCTGCCGCGCATGACAAATGTTGTGGAACCCCACCCCAGCCACCAGCCGCCTGACAGTGTTATATTTATCGTAGGCGGTGTTGGTGCCCAACCCCAGACATGAGAACCCCAAACCTGGCTGTAACCGGAATTCTTATAGATATTGTAATTTAACTGATTGATGCCTGAAAGCATCTGGCGCGGGTCACCACCAGGCGAAGCGCCCCCGATGCCTGAATTATAATTTGGGCAAATTCTAACGGTTCTGCCCGGGCTGCCGATGCAAAATACACTTAAGGTTGTGGTGGTGTTTACTGCAGCGCCTGATGATAAATCAACGGTTCCGAAATCAACATTTCCTGCTGATACCGAGCACCATTGCGCATTTGCCGGCGTTTGCATGTCATAGGCAAGTGTGCCCATCCAAACCATGATAATTGCCAGAATCTGGGCAAGTGAAATTTTCGTTGTCAATTTGAAATACCCCAGTATTTTCATGGAGCTGATATTGACAGGCATTAGTTAAGGTGAAGCTGCCAAGCATGGTTAATAAGTTACTGTCACCACAATGGTGTCCTGATAAGTTGCCGGTGGTGGCGTTGCTTGTGGCGGCACACGTCCAAAAGTGGTGAATGTCTGGTTCAGGCCGGTGCCAACAGAACTGACAGTATCAGTTCCCAGCGTATCGCCCCAGGGTGTGGTGCGAGCGGCATTTTGGTAAATGCCATAGGTAATGTTGTTCGCGCCACTCGCCATCTGTCGTAATGTGGGACCTGGTGCACCGCTCAAGCCGCCATCAAGGCTGATGGAGTAGGGGATCCCGGAATTGCAATTGACGATGATTGAAGCTGATGCATCCACATTGAGCGTCAACAAACCGCTTGTGCCAAAATCCAGGTTTGTCGCCCCAACAGTACAGGTTGTCAGAACATTGGCGCTGACTGTGAAAGGTGTTTGAACGCCGGTAACTGCAGTGATAGCGGGGCAATTTCCAGAAGAGGTGTAACGGTATGAAACACGTGTCTGGGCGCCGGCAAAGCTTGATGTATAAAGACCCGAAGGGGCTGATGACTGTCCGCCGGCTATTCTGCCACGCATTATAAAAGTTGTGGAGCCAAATCCAAGAAACCAGCCGCCTGACAGGGGCAAATCTATTGTCGGGGGTGTTGGCGGCCACCCCCAGATATGGGAACCCCAAACCTGGCTGTACCCGGTGTTTTTATAAATATTGTAATTGAGCTGGTTGATGCCCGAAAGCATCTGGCGCGGGTCACCACCAGGTGAGGTGCCGCCAATGCCTGAATTGAAGTTCGGGCAAATCCTGACGGTTGCGCTGGGCGTACCAATACAAAATACATTGAAGGTGGCATTGGTATTTACCGGTAAGCCAGATGACAGATCAACCGTTCCAAAGTCCAGATTGCCAGCTGTCACCGTACAAAACTGGGCATAGGCTGGTGTGCGCATATCATAAATTGTAATGGCCGTAAAAACCAGGGCGAGGGCCATTAGTTTATACAAGAATATTCGCAGTGATATGATAACCAATTTGAAAAATCTTTCATAGGTTGTATTTTGTAAGGGCAATGCGCGTTGCCCTTAGGTAAATGACGGACTATTGGAGATTTGTCTATTGTTTTTTTTGATTTATCGGAGGTGTATTTTCAATACTGGATTGTGATTGAACGAGAGTGGAAGGATGCAGGTTCTAATAGGTCACTGTTACCACGATTGTATCCTGATAAGTGCCTGGTGTCGGTGTGATTTGCGTTGGTACCCGGCCATAGGCGGTATAATTCTGTATGCTGCCAGTGCCAGTGCCGCCTAACGTATTGATACCGATTGTATCACCCCAGGGTGTGGAGCGGGCGGCATTTTGATAGATTCCATAAGTTACCTGTTCCGGGCCGTTTGCCAGCTTTCGCAAAGTAGGGTCCGCTGCCCCTGTCAAACCGCCATCAAGAGAGATAGAATAGGGGGTCAGATTTGTACAATTCACTGATATTGTATTTGTTGCATCCTGATTGGCCGCCAGTATACCTGTGATGCCAAAATCCAAATCGTTTGCCGTCACTGTACAAGCGGGAAGAACGTTGGCCCGAACTATGAAAGGGACTCGCACGCCGCCAAGACCTGAGATCACATTGCAATTGCCTACGTTATTATAGGCATAAGAAATTAGCGTGTGACCTCCTGCAAAACTGGATGTGTAAAGACCTGGTGGTGTAGCGGCCTGGCCGGCATATATTTCAGTGCGAATGGGGATGCTTCGGGTGCGGGTTCCAGCAGCATTCAAGCGTAATCTTGCGGTTTTGGATCTGGGTGCGTAAGGCCAGACATTTGAACCCCAGATTCTTGTGTAATTGCCACGTTTGAACATCTGGTAATTGAGGGTATTTGCACCATTTGTCATATAGCGCGGGTCGGCGCCTGGCGCGTTTCTACCGGTGCCGCCGCCAAAATTCATGCAGACGCGAACCCTGCGGCCAGGAGTGCCGGTGCAGGTTGCGGTAAATGTTCCAGTGGTTCTGATGCGTGTTCCAGGCGTGAGATCAACGGCGCCAAAATTCACACCGGTATTTGAAAATGTGCAGGTTTGAGCTTCAGATTGAAGAACTGGCAGTAGCAACAACAAAACTGTTATTGTCGATACAAAGGTTACAGCATTGCGAAAAATACGAAAAAGCAGGAAATTTTTGGTCATTATTCCTGTCGCTTGCCAAATTTGGATACGAACTGCCCCGTGTAAGCATCTGATTGATAATTGCCACTATCGGTTTCGTCTTTTGAACTGACCCAATAGTTGTCTTTTCTGATGAATTTCTCCACATGGGGATCGCTTGACGCGCGTATGCACTGTGTTGCTTTTGTAGCTGAGTGGATTTTCTCGCCGATATATTGCAATCCAATTCTGGTGTGGTGCCGGCGTACAACTTCACATTCCACAACCAGACCATCCATGGGAATACTTAATGTAAACTTGTCCGGCACAACATAGTTGGCTTCAACATCGATCAATGCCCCGGTTTCTGAAACATTGCGTATCCGGCATGGAATTTTCGCGAAATTTTCGCCGATATCAATCATGGCAGATTTCAATACGCGCTGCCGTACCGCAGCGCGAGCCTCGGTAGTCTGCGAATTGGTATTCGGGTTGTTTGCGTCAGTCCCACAATCACGCGATGAAACGCGCGCGGGTAACGACGATACCCCGGTAACGTTGTTATCCTTGTCCATACTGTGAGTTTAGTGCAAATAGTTGTAATTTTTGTCTACAACCATAGATAATAGAGGGTTACATCGAATGACTAACGACTTGTTAAGGCGCTGTTGGAATTTGGCAAATACCCGCCTGCGGCTGGTGTGTTTACAATAACTGCTTCACCTGCGCGCACGCTGGTTTGATCGCAATGTTTGAGGGTTTCGAATTCTCCTGATAATCGTCGGATGGCGGTTGAGCCGACTTCGCCATCGCCACCACCATTGAGGCCGCGAGGCGGTTCAATGCGGCTGGAGGATAAAATAGCGCATTGCATGTCTTCGAGAAAACGCAGGATGCGGGTGGTGCCATCACCGCCATTGAATTTTCCCTGGCCGCCGGAGCCTTTGCGGACCGAAAATTCCTCAACCACAATCGGGTAGCGCATTTCAAGAATTTCGGGGTCAGTCATGCGGGTGTTGGTCATGTGAACGTGCACGGCGCTTGGACCGGAAAAATCGCGACCATTGTTTAAACATCCAGCGGGTGCTCCCCCGCAGATGGTTTCGTAATTCTGGTAGCGTTCATTGCCGTATGTGAGATTGTTCATGGTTCCTGGACCATTGGCCAGGGCTCCCAGCGCCATCAACAGGCAATTGGTCACCTGCTGGCTGGTTTCGGTATTACCGGCAATGACTGCGGCTGGATATACGGGGCGCAACATGCAGCCATCGGGAATAATAATGTTGATGGGCTTCAGACAACCGGCATTCATCGGAATGGAATTCTCGACCATCAGCCGGAAAACATATAATACCGCCGCGCGGGTTACAGGTTCTGGCGCATTGAAATTATTTTTTGCAATGGGTGAAGTGCCGGTAAAATCAACGGTTGCTTCGCGTTTGGCTTTATCAACGCTAATCTTCACCTTGATCTGCTGGCCCGTATCGGTGGGGTAGGTATATTCACAATCTGAAAGAGCATCAATGAAATTTCGCACACTTTCTTCTGCGTTATCCTGAACGTGGTCCATATAGGCGTGAACGACGTCCAGGCCGAAATGGGCGACCATTTTGCGCAGTTCCAGCACGCCTTTTTCGTTGGCGGCGATCTGGGCGCGCATGTCGGCCATATTCTGGGTGGGGTTTCTGGCGGGCCATTTGTGACTGGACAGTAGTTCCAGCATTTCCTTTTCGCGGATGATGCCTTTGTCAACCAGACGGAAATTGTCGATCAGGACGCCTTCTTCATCCAGATGGGTGGCGCGCGGGGTGGCGGAACCAGGTGCCATACCGCCGATATCGGCATGGTGACCACGTGAGGCTGTGTAGAATAATATTTGATTATCATGCTCATCAAATACCGGTGTCACCACGGTTATATCAGGCAGGTGAGTGCCGCCATTATACGGGGCGTTTAATACGAACACGTCGCCGGGGTGAATGTTCCCCTTGTTTTGGGCGATAATGGTTTCAACAGAGCGGTCCATTGAGCCCAGATGCACGGGCATATGGGGAGCGTTGGCGACCAATGTTCCATCGGCTGAAAACACCGCGCAGGAGAAATCGAGCCGTTCTTTGATGTTCACGGAATAGGCGGTGTTTTGCAAGGTAACGCCCATCTGCTCGGCAATCGACATGAACAGATTATTGAACACTTCCAGCATTACCGGGTCAGCATTGGTTCCCACTGCTGAAGTTCGCGCCAGTTTTTCCACCCGGCTCAAAATGATATGGCCGCGCGAATTGATGTTCGCATTCCAGCCCGGTTCGATAACAATTGTCTGGTGATCTTCAATGACCAGAGCCGGGCCATTGATAGTGTTGCCGGGATGTAAATCCTTGCGTTGGAAAATTGCGGAATCATACCAGTCGCCATCGTAATATACCGGTTCGCTCTGAGTGGAATCCACAAGGCGTTCATGGGTTTTCTGGTGCGGTTCATCAATTTGTGCGCCAGCGCCAACGGCCTCAACTTCCAGGGCTTCGATAACCAGATCCTTGTCGTGAAAAACAAATCCAAACTGTTTGCGATGGGTGTTTTCAAAGGTTTTGGTCATCTCTTCAACGGTTGATAGAGGCACGGTTATGGGCGTATCTGTGCCATCGTAGCGTATATGTGCGCGGGAAAAAGTGCTTATATCTGTTGGGTTTAGGCCTTGTTGTTTCAGTTCAGATTCTGATTCAAGTTGAAGTTTTGATTCAACTTCATGAAGTTTTGAATCAAGGCTCGAATTCAGTTTCAATATCAATGCCCGGGTCCTGGTGGTTCGCACCTTGGCCAGGCCCATGCCATAGGCTGAAAGGATGCCTGAGAATGGGTGGATCAGTACGCGCTCCATTCCCAATGCATCGGCAACGGCGCAGGCATGTTGACCTCCTGCTCCGCCAAAACAATTGAGCACATATTGAGTGACATCATAGCCGCGCTGCACGGATATTTTTTTGATCGCACTGGCCATGTTTTGAACTGCGATTTTGAGAAATCCATCGGCAATATCTTCTGGTGTGGTGTTGCCAATTCTGGTTGTCAGTTCGGAGAATTTTTCTTTAACAACCTCAAGGTCAAGTGGTTTGTTTTGGTGAGGCCCGAAAATTGAGGGAAAAAATTGAGGACGCAGTTTGCCGACCATCACGTTTGCATCGGTAACTGTCAGAGGACCGCCACGGCGATAACAGGCAGGTCCAGGATTGGCCCCTGCAGAATCGGGTCCGGTTTGGAAGCGCCCTTCGCGGTAATGTAAAATTGACCCGCCACCGGCGGCAACCGTATGAATACGCATCATGGGCGCACGCATTCTGATACCTGCAACCTGCGTTTCAAATGCGCGTTCCAGTTCACCATCGTAGTGACACACATCGGTTGATGTACCGCCCATATCAAAGCCGATCATCTTGTCAAAACCTGCCAGATGTGAGGTTTCAACTGCGCCAACAACACCGCCTGCAGGACCGGATAAAATCGCATCTTTTCCCTGAAACATCTCAGCTGCCGTAAGGCCGCCCGATGACATCATAAACATCAGCTTTGCTGATGATTTGTTTTCGCTCGCGGGTAATCCCTCGCTGTGCTCGGGGCCTGCGCGAGCGCGCTTTGCGCCTCGGCTTTCGCCTCGGTGGGGGGCTTGCTTGGAGGTTGTGCCATGGAAATCTATTCCCAGTTCATCAGCTACCTGTTCGACATATTTTTTGAGAATGGGGGTGAGGTAGGCATCTACCACTGTGGTGTCGCCGCGACTGATTAGTTTGACCAGCGGGGAGGTTTCATGGCTGACTGAGACCTGAGAGAACTTCATTTGACGAGCCTCATCGGCAATCATCTGTTCATGTTTGGGGTATTTCCATGAATGCATACACACTATTGCCAGGCTGTTGATGCCTTTTGCCCTGATGCGTTCCAATGCTGCTTTGATTTCAGTTCCCCCGGGGGCTTTTTCCACACTGCCATGCGCCAGTACGCGTTCGTCAATTTCTTCAATGTGGGAGTATAATTGCTCTGGCAGGATGATTTCCTTGGCGAATATGTCCGGGCGGGCCTGATAGCCGATGCGCAATGCGTCACCAAACCCTTTGGTGATGAGGAGGGCCGTTGGCTCCCCCTTGCGTTCCAGCAATGCATTGGTGGCGACCGTGGTGCCCATTTTGACATCACCGATCAGATTGGCAGCTATGGGCTCGCCAGATTTTATATTCAGCAGATCACGAATGCCCTGGACAGCGGCATCACGGTAGTTCTCGGGGTTTTCTGACAGCAGTTTATGGGGGTGTAAGCGACCTTCAGGGTCACGGCCAACAATATCCGTGAATGTACCGCCACGATCTATCCAGAAATCCCATTTGCTCATCATTTTTACCGGTAATTTGTTGGTGAGAAATTATTTTGACTTGCCAACATCAACAATTTATCGATAAAATGTCAACATAATTGGTGGTAATAAAGGAAAAAAAATGAGCAAATCTGAAAACTCCACAAACAATCAGATGGTTACTCCAGGTGAGCGAGGCAATGTAGGGCCGGTTGTCTCGGCTGAACATCTGGCTACAGGGGCGATGCCAGCCTTATCAGAGATAGAATTTGCTTTGAATATCACCAACAATGCCTATCAGCGCTGGATGGTCAGGGCAGCAGCTGCAGGCGGGTTTGGCGGGTTGGCGGCCAATGATATTCTAGTTTTGCATTCGGTCAATCACCGGGACCGGGAAAAATCCCTGGCTGATTTATGCCTGGTATTGAACATTGAAGATACGCATCTGGTCAATTATTCAATTAAGAAGCTCGCAGGCCTCGGGCTGGTTAAAACCGGTAAACGCGGCAAGGAAAAAACAGCAGTAATTACCGAAAAAGGTCAAGGTGCGTGCGAGCGATACCGGGAAATTCGAGAGGCCCTGCTGGTGGAAAGCGTAAAGTCGCTGGGTCTTGATGAACGCGAAGTTTCACGTATCGCTGCAGTGTTGCGAGCGCTATCGGGCCAGTATGAACAGGCGGCAAGAAGTGCCGCCAGTCTTTAGGGCCAAGACCCCAAGGTCAAAATCCTTGGTTCCAATAACCTCTTGACCTAGCGTCATCAATTTGCAATTAAGGCTCCTGAATTATAAAAACACAAGTTGTTGCAATTGCTTAGGGGCCTATAAGCATCGACATTACTTCGTCGCAAATCATTTATACATCACCAAATCTGGTAACTGATACAAGTTGCCGGCAGTTGCAAATTGTGTTTTTGGCCTGAAAAGCTTCAGGCTGAATGTTAATAGATAAAACAGGAATGAGCAGGATATATGCGAAATATTATCATGATTGGTTTGTTGGGTATCGTCTTGGCAGGTTGCCAAACCAATGAACTTGCAAAAACAAAACCAACACCTGAAAAAACCGTCGTCAAGAAGGCCAAAGCGGCCCCTCATGGACCTCGTGTTTCTCACAGTGTACAGGCGCTGGTTAGAAGATCCGCGATAAAGCACAAAGTTCCGGTCAGACTGGCTTTGGCGGTTTCCTATCAGGAAAGCACCAACCGTTGTAATGTTCGTGGAGCTGCAGGCGAAGTTGGTCCCTTACAGATTAAACCTGAATCTGCACGCGGGCTTGGATATAAGGGCTCCACCAGTCAACTCGCCAAAAATTGTACTGATCAGATAGAATTTGGCATGCGTCACCTGGCTGCTGCCTTTCGACGTGGTGGAACCTGCTGGAAAGCAGCCTACCTGCACAATGCCGGGGTTTATGCAAAATCTTATCGAATTCGCGGCGCGCGCAATTATGCAAATAAAGTGAGTGGCCGGGCGAAATGCGCCTAGGCTGCTAAATAGGTGATTTGCGGACATCAATCATTTTTCTGAAGCCTCAAGGTGAATAAAACCAGATTTAATGTAGAATAATGCCAGTTTAAGTTTGGGCTGTGAAAAGGCTGAAATGTTATGGCATTGAATGTGTTAGTACCTTTTGCAAAAAACATCTGGACTGCTGATGGTCCGCCGGTGAATTTTAACGGGTTCGAATATTCTGTGCGAATGACCATCATTCAGCTTCGGGCTGGTGAATTATTTGTCCATTCTCCCATCTATCCTGTGCCTGAAATGCTGGAGCAAGTGAACCAGCTGGGTGATGTTAAATATATTGTGTCGCCGAATAAAATCCATCATCTTTACATGGGGGACTGGCAGAAACGCTATCCGACAGCGAAAATGTTTGCTTCACCGGGCCTGAAAAGGCGACGCGCAGACCTCGTCTTTGATGGAGAACTTGTCGATTATCCGCCGGAGGATTGGGCCAAAGAAATTGACCAGTTGATTTTTGGCGGGTCGTTGGTGATGAGTGAGGTGGTGTTTTTTCATCACAAATCAAAAACGCTGATATTGGCGGACCTGATTGAGAACTTTGAACGTGACTGGTTTAAGGGCTGGAAAAATTGGATTGCGCGCAAAGCTGGAATAGTTGCACCAGACGGGCAAGCCCCACTTGATTTCAGATTGTCTTTCCTGGGGGGGAAATCGAAGGCAAAAACATCACTCGAACGTATTAAAGCCTGGCAACCGCGCCATATCATTATCGCTCATGGTTCCTGCTATAAGGACAATGCGATGGAGGAAATAAACCGGGCTTTCAGGTGGGTGGGTTGATGATAGCGGATTTTCGGTTATACCCGCCGTGCTAAAAAGACAATTGCGGTCACCACAACCGCAGCACCAATCGTCAATATATCGATCTTCTCCCCCAGCAGTACAGCAGATATCGCGAGCGTCATGAATATCTGCAGCAATTGCACCTGGCCGATGCGGCCGATGCCGCCCATGGCGAGCGCGGTGTTCCAGGCGAAAAAGCCGATGAACATTGAGAACAGGCCAAGGTAAAGCATAGCGATAATGCCGCTGGTGGAAGGGGCTGCGAATTCAGGTTGCCACAGCCAGAAAGTGCCAGCAGCAATCAGGGGCAGGTTCAGAAAGAGCGAGCGGCAAATGACCTGTGTACCGGACATGGAGCGCGCAAGTTTTCCGGCCATGACATAGCCGGTTGAAGCAGCGATTGCGGCAGCCAACATCCATAAATAACCCGAAGACAGGCCACCAATACCGGTGCCACTCTTGATGAATGAAAAAGCAATTACGATAGCTGCACCCGCTATAGATAACAGCCAGAACCACAAAGAATGGCGCTCACCGGCAATCAGCACTGATATGAAGGCCGTGGCAAGGGGAGCAATACCCAATACCACACCGCCATGGGAGGCTGGAATTGTTGTCATTGCGATGGCCATGAAGCCTGGAAATCCGAAAATCAGGATGGCCCCGGATATGAATATTTCAAGGTTTTTGGGATGGCGAAATTTTTTGCCCGTTGCTATCAGCCAGATTACCGCAGGTATTGCACCAATCAATGCGCGGCAAAAAGTAATGAACCAGGGTGAAAAATCAACGATTGCCAACCGGGTGAAGGGCAGGGTTCCAGCAAACAGGGCAACGCCCAAAACTCCAAGCATAAAAGCGGTGGCGATATTCGGCGGGGTTTGACTTGTTGTGTTCATAATCTTCAGCTAACAGGTTATTTGTAAGCTAGCTATTCATTTACTCAACCAAACCCACTAAATTACGAATCATGTCAATCTGGAAACGCATCGGAGAATTTTTGTCGACCGTTACCACGGATGCTTTTTCCGGGGTGGTGGAGGCAGTGCGCACTGTTTTTGAAGGCGAGCCGGAAGTGCGAAAGCAGGTTGGGTTTTCCATCGCGATGATTGCGCTTTCAGCCAAGATGGCAAAAGCCGACGGGGTGGTGACGCAGGACGAGGTTGATGCATTCCAGCAGCTATTTGCCATTCCGCCCAGCGAAGCAAAAAATGTGGCGCGGTTATATAATCTGGCAAAGCAGGATGTGGCCGGCTATCACGCTTATGCCAAACAGGTGAAAAATCTGTTTCCCGGTAATGATGTGATATTTCAGGATGTGCTGGATGGTCTGTTTCATATCGCCAAGGCTGATGGCGTTATTCATGAACGTGAGATGGTGTTCATGGATGATGTGGCCGGGATATTCGGCTTGTCGGATAAGGATTATCAGCGCCTGAAAATGCGCCATGTGGAGCCGGAAGGGGGCGACCCTTATTTTCTGCTGGATGCGGACCCTTCATGGGACTATGACCAGTTGCGCAAGCAATATTTGAAACTGGTGCGTGAAAACCATCCCGACCGGCTGATTGCCAACGGTGTGCCGGAGGAATTTGTGGCGATTGCCAATAACCGGCTGGCCTGCATCAACAATGCCTGGGAAAAAATCAAGGCGGAACGCATGCCGAAAGCTGCGCAGGATGCCTGAGGGTTTGACGCAATTTACCGCAGACAGTTCCCTGGTGGAACTGCTTTCGCCTTCGCAAAACTATAGCGAGCGGGTTGCGGGTAAAGCGCTCAATATGATTGTGCTTCATTATACGGGGATGAAAACGGCTGAGGCCGCATTAGCCTGGCTTTGCGACGATGAGGCTCAGGTTTCATGCCACTATTTCGTGTTCGAAGACGGACGCATTGCGCAACTGGTGGCGGAGGAAAAACGTGCATGGCATGCGGGTAAATCGTGCTGGCAAGGGGAGCGTGACATCAACTCGCGCTCGATTGGCATCGAGATTTCAAATCGCGGCCATGAATATGGCTATGTAGATTTTCCGCAAGTGCAGATGGACAGTGTAATTGAGCTGGTTGGTGATATTGTCAAGCGGCGCAATATTCCCGCTGCAAATATTCTGGCCCACTCCGATGTTGCACCAATGCGAAAAGAAGACCCCGGGGAGCGTTTTGACTGGCGGCAGTTGCATGAGGCGGGGCTTGGGATATGGGTGGAACCGGCGGCGATTGTTGCGGGAGGTGAAATGCGATTGGGGGATAAGGGCAGGCAAGTGCAGCAATTTAAGGCTGGCCTGGAAAAACTGGGATTTGAGATTTCGCCCGATGATAAATTTGATGAATTAACCGCTGCGTGTACGCGAGCGTTTCAACGGCGCTACCGGCAGGAGAGGGTTGACGGGGTGGGGGATGTTTCAACGGTTGATACGCTGGAGAGGCTAATTTTAATTGGTAACTGTCCATAATAAACATGAGCAGGATAATGACGAGAAAACAGTATCATTTCAGGCCGAGCGAGAATGGGTTTTATGCCTGGGATATTGATCGACTGGTGAAACTGTCGGCAGATTTGGTGCCATTTGATATCGCGTTGGATGAGATAAGGGAAGTTGACGAGACCTACTGGTTTAGCCATCAGGATAGTTTTGCCACCTGCCGGGCGGTTGTTGAACATATCAAGCTGATCACCGAAGTGGATATGCGCTATCCAATCATTCTTTGTGCAGATGGCGGCCTGATGGATGGCATGCACAGGGTCGCCAAGGCAATGCTTGAGGGCAGGCAAACCATCAGTTGCCTGAAATTTGATAAAACGCCGAGGGCTGATTTTATTGATGTCAGGCCTGACGAACTGCCCTATTAGAATTCTCAACGCATTTTATGCTGTCGTCTGTTTTCCTTGACCTTACAGTTACTGGAAAGGTTAGCATGGCTGATCTTTGAATAAACTGATGACAGGAATTGTCATATGGAAAACTATCGTCTGGGTGTGAAAATCCAGATTTTTCTGTTCCGACTCGTCTACAAACCACTCATTCGCCGCAGTGCCAGGCATATTCTTCAGGGCAGATTGCTTGATCCTGAGTTGCCTGAAAAAGGCCGCTGGCTGCGTGGTGAAGTTAACCAGATGCTGAAATCCACCTGGGAGCGGGTGGATGAATTGTTGCCTCCAGCAGATCTGGGTTCCATCCCGACGGTGGGTAATCGCGGCAATGTATTTCTGGCTGTTATTACCACGGCGGCCTATCAGGTGCTGGTGCAATCGGGCCAGTCGCAAAAGCGAGCCGGCGATCTGGTGGCAGATGTGGGATGGAAAATTTACGAAATGGGGATCAAGCTGATATCATTTCCATTTCGAGCAACAACACGCGATCAGGGCAAGCGCATTGAGAGAACAATCAATGCGCTGATGGTTTTCCCTTTCAGTGCGCCGGGCAGACCGGGCTATGAAGTCAAAATTCAAAAAAAAGAAAATCAGTTATTAACCCACTGGACCTGGTGCCCGCCTCAGGCGTTTGTGCGTAAACTGACTGAAGAGGAAGGCGACAAGGGTGAACTGGACGCGTTTTATCGCTCCTGGTGCCTTTATGACTGGCCCGGTGCTGATTTGATGGCCGATGATGGCAAGCGTGGACATTACCGCCGAAAGCGTACCCAGTCGCGTGGGGACAGCGTTTGTGATATGTGCTGGTTGAGCAAAGTGCCTGGTGCTAACGCGCCGCAGAAAGAAAAATAAATATTGCAATGGCTGCAATCGCTGCAGCAATTGCCAGATAGATGTATAATTTGGGAAACCCTGATCTGGCCATTGTGATGTTAACATCGCAATCG
>JAKISV010000036.1 GCA_021648425.1 Rhizobiaceae bacterium | reverse complement strand
CAAATGCTGCGCTTGCATGTTTTCCATTCTCGCCAAGCACTGTTGCTAAAAGATCAGAAGCGCCATTTGCGACTAAGTGATGATCTTGAAATAGAGGGGTAGAGCAAACTAAAACAGTGATTTTTACTATTTGCTTAATGTCATCAAGTTCAACACCAGCTGAAAAAGCAATTTGAGATAGGATAGATAGAGCACAATGGCGAGCAGCAACTTGCCCTTGTTCAATATTCATATCTTTGCCCAAAACCCCGCCAATAATTCCTTTTTCATTTGCTGATAATTGCCCCGAGACAAATATTAAATTTGCAGATTTTGATATTGGCAGATAGCTAGCCGCAGGAGCGCTAGGTTTTGCTAACTCATAGCCAAGCATCATAAGCCTATCTTTTGCACTCTGTCTTTTTTTGCTCATTTTTCTCGCTCCTTATCTTGTTCAATAACACTATCTGATTTATTATCATGATGATAGAGCCTACCTAAAACAACAGCCTGTTTTCCAAATTTATCTCGCAAACTGTCCACAGCTCTTTCTGCGGCCACTTTTCTAGCGATTTTTGGATCTATAAGATCAACAGGATCAATGCCTATTCCTTTTTGCAAACCAGAAATAGCAATGCCAATAAGTCTGAAATTAGTTCCATCTACTTCTTTTGCTAATATGTTTTGCGCAATCTCAAAAATAATATGCGCTAGTTGGGTAGGTAATATTATCTGTTTTGCTCGTGTTCGCGATTCAAAATTAGAGCTCTTTAATTTAAGCGTAATAGTGTCACCAGTTAGGTTTTTCTGTTTTAAGGAAAATGAGACATTCTCGCAAAGTTCAAACAATTTGGTTGATAATATATCAAAATCAGCAATGTCCTTAGGGAAAGTCCTCTCAGAACCTACAGATTTCCTTTTTCTAGTAATCTCTACTTTTCTATTATCTATCCCGTGAGATAGCTTACTTAAACTAGCTCCCATATCACCATAGCGTAACATTAGATTATTGCTTGGGTGTTTTTGTAAATCCCCAATAGTTTGAAAGCCATCTTTGTTGAGCTTTTGTGCAAAGACTTTGCCAACTCCAAAAATCTTACTAATTGATAGCGGCTGTAAAAAACTCAAAACTTCTTCTTTGCCAATGATGCTAAAACCACGAGGTTTGTTAATATCAGAGGCCATTTTTGCTAAGAACTTATTATAACTTAGGCCAATGGAAACGCTAATCCCGACTTGCTTTTCAATTTTTAGAGCTATTTTTGCCAAAACTTCAGCGGCACAAGCTTTGTGCAATGATTTTGTACCACTTAAATCTAAAAATGCTTCATCAACTGAAACAGGCTCAACCAACGGTGTTAATTCTTGCATGAGCGCCATTATTTGTTTGCTCGCTGCAACATATTTTTCCATGTTAGGCCTAATAAAAACTGCATCTGGGCATAGTTTTTTAGCTCTTAGTGCAGGCATAGCTGAATGAATTCCGCTTTGACGGGCAATATAGCAGCAAGTTGCAACAACTGAGCGCACTCCGCCACCAATTATTACAGGCCTGCCAGCTAAATCAGGATTGTCACGCTTTTCTATTGCGGCAAAAAATGCATCGCAATCGATATGGGCAATGGAAAGATCAGCCAGTTCTTCGTGGGCAAGCATGCGAGGGCTGCCACAATCGGGGCAGCGACTGTGTTTTTGTTCAAACTGTTTTGCGCAATCGCGGCATATCGAAATTTCTTCAACCTGGGTTATTTGCGACGAATTCACAGCTCACCATTTTCATGCCCAGGTTTAAATCCGCTTTCGCCGCCAAGGCATTGCTGGGCCTTGCCTATGTCATCGGGGGCTATCGAGTGATCAGCGCAAAAAGCCAGCAGGGTTGGTTCATTTCCCATGAAAAACTCCAGGACACCGGCTAAAAACTCCGGAGAATTGGCGTTTTGCCTTAATTCATGGGGTTCACAGCCACTCAGGGCCAAAAACCGCGATAGTTGTTCACTATCTCCGGCGAGGTATTGCAGGCCTTTTACTGCAATTATTTCAGCACTTTGGCGCGTCATCATCAAATCGAACTTCCGATTGTTGAGTTGAGTTGGCATTTTATTTAAAAATTTACAATTATTGGCCATTTTGTTTGTCATTCGTCAATGAATTTGGCGTAAAAATCCTGATAGAGCAATCCAATTCGGCCAATTTTGTCCGTTGAACAGGCCATTGTGGTGGGGAGCAGGCATTATGAGCAAGACTGTTATGATTGTTGAGGACAACGAACTCAATATGAAACTGTTCAACGATCTGTTGGAAGCCAATGGTTATAAAACCATCAAAACCGATGATGGGATGAAGGCGCTTGAGCTGGCAAGAGCACACAAGCCGGACTTGATATTGATGGATATTCAACTGCCCGAAGTATCAGGGCTAGAGGTTACCAAATGGCTGAAAGAAGATGATGAATTGCATAAAATACCAGTGATCGCGGTGACCGCGTTTGCCATGAAGGGGGATGAAGAACGTATTCGGCAGGGGGGGTGTGAAGCCTATATTTCCAAGCCGATTTCAATCAACGGGTTTATTGAAACTGTAAAAACCTATCTGGGTGATTTGTAGATTTGTACCAACTGTAACGGAATTGGGTCCCATGACCGCGCGTATCCTAGTCGTAGATGACATTGCAGCCAACGTGAAGCTTCTTGAAGCTCGTTTAATGGCGGAATATTTTCAGGTTTTGACCGCCAGTAATGGTGCTGATGCGCTTGAGATATGCAAAAAAGGTCTTTGTGACCTGGTGCTTCTTGATGTGATGATGCCGCAGATGGACGGGTTTGAAGTTTGCAGACAATTGAAAGAAGACCCCAAAACATCCTTTATACCGGTGGTAATGGTAACCGCTCTCGATCTGCCTGAAGACCGGGTCAAAGGGCTTGAATGCGGGGCAGATGATTTTCTGACCAAGCCGGTTAATGATCTCACCTTGATTACCAGAGTGAAAAGCCTTGTTCGCCTGAAATCCCTGACAGATGAATTGCGTCTGCGCGCGCAGACGGGCAAAGAGCTTGAACTTGAGAATCTGTTTAAAAGCTCTGAAAAAAATTCCAAAATACTGGTGGTTGATGAACGGCCTTCCTCATATGAAAAAGTGGTGAAAGTGCTAGCGGGTCAATATAGTGTTAGTGTGGTGCCTGATGCACAGGAGGCTTTGTTCAAAGCTGCGGAAGAGGATTTTGATACTGTAATTGTTTCGTTGTCACTTTCGAGTTACGATCCGTTGAGATTTTGTTCGCATTTGCGTTCGCTTGAGCGAACCCGGTTATTGCCCATTCTTGCAATAGCCGATCATGAACATGAAGACAGGGTTATTCGTGCGCTGGATCTGGGTGTAAACGATTATATTCGCCGCCCGATTGATCCCAACGAATTACTGGCGCGGGTGCGTAGCCAGGTGAAGCGCAAAAATTATAATACGCTGTTGGGTGAATCTGTACAGGAATCGATTGAATTGTCTGTGCGGGATGGATTGACCGGGCTTCACAACCGGCGATACCTCGACAGCCATCTGGGAGAGATGCTGAAATCTGCTAAGTCTCTTGGCAAGCCGATGTCATTGATCATTTGCGATATTGATCGTTTCAAACTGGTCAATGATGAGCACGGGCATGATGTTGGGGATGAGGTTATTCGAGAATTTTCCGAGCGCATCCGCAAAAATATCCGCACTATCGATCTTGCCTGCCGATATGGCGGTGAGGAATTTGTTGTGGCAATGCCTGACACAGATATGGCGCTTGCGCTGGTGGTTGCCGAGAGACTGAGAAATGAGGTTGCGGCCCATCCATTCATTGTGGCCAATGGTGCCAAACAGTTGCCGATTACGGTTTCAGTGGGCGTATCCACTTTTCAGGATGGCGACGACACGCCTAAAAAACTGATGAAAAGGGCGGATTTAGCGCTCTATCAGGCCAAATCCAATGGGCGAAATCAGGTTGTTAAAGAAATAGCAGCCTGAAGGTGACGTTTCAGCGTTAACCCAAAAATGTAACGTTAATATCAAACATTCATTGATTAACCTTAGCATTTGGTTGATTTCTCATGGCCTATACGCCAAATTTACTGCCAGATGCACGGGCGGATAAGAGGAACAATCTGCCCAACAATCTATCGAAAATTTGAATACCCTACGGAGAGCTCAGGTCCGCCGCATCTCCTGGGTCCGTGGGGTCGTCGGTCAGCATTTTGGCATTTGTGGCCTCCTCGTACCATGGCCAATGTTGCTGACCGACACCATATAAAACATCGCAATATGTACTGAACCAAAAAAAACCGCCTGAGAAAATCTCAGGCGGTTTTTTGTTGAACGGAATTTGAAACTATTTGATTTTAGCTTCTTTGAATTCGACGTGTTTTTTAGCAACAGGGTCGTATTTACGTTTGACCATCTTGTCGGTCATCGTGCGGCTGTTCTTTTTTGTGACGTAATAAAATCCGGTGCCAGCGGTGCTTTCAAGCTTGATCTTGACGGTGGTAGCTTTTGCCATTTTGGTTGCTCTTTAAGATTGGTTGGAAACCTGATTTCCATGAAATAAGGACGCATCAATTTGAACGCGATTTAATGGTTGGGCGCAAATTACTCACAGGGGCCTAAATGTCAAGTGTAACCGTTTTGTATTCGGTTATTTAGTCAACAGCAGTATTTTACTCCATCACATCGCGATGAAAAAAGTTTTTCTTGAAATAGTAATTCGGCGCGGAATATTCAGGTGATAACTGCGGATCAACTTTCAGCCGGTTTATCAACTCCACCAGTATTACCCGGGTAATTTCCTGGGTATTGGCGCCAATCGCTTCTTGCGGAGTGAGCCAGCGTAAATTCTCCAGTTCACCGGAGGGAGAAAACCCGCCTTTTGGGGTGTGAGCGATTGCGCTGGCAGGGGCGGTGAAAAACCAGGTGTCAAAACGGCGTGGTGCGCCGGGCGGGGTCGTTGCACGTGCTAACAGGCGTAAAGGGGAAATAGCAGGTGCAAGGCCAAGGTCTTTGAAAAAATGCCAATCATCATGGACTGGAGGAGTATTTGTTTGTTTGCCCATCAGCAATCCGGTTTCTTCGGCCAGTTCCCTTGTGCAGGCCAAAGCGAGTGCTCTTGCAGCGCGGGGTGTGGGGCGGGCGCGCAAATTATTGAGGATGCGTTTTGCTGTTAGTTCGTCCAGCTCATCTATTGCCGGGATATTGCCATCAGCGCGGTCAACAGCGCCTCCGGGAAACACCAGTGCGCCGGGCATAAATTTTAACGCCTTGTTACGTTGCCCCATCAGGATGCGGAAATTTCCGGGTTTACCATCAATCAAAATGATAGTGGCGGCATTGCGCGGTCGAAGCGGCGGGGACCCTGAGAGTTTTACGCGTGCACGCATTTTGCGCATTTGCGGGGAGCGTATCATTTGCTGAAGGCGATCGATTTCGATCTCCAGATCTTTGTCCAACTGCCCGGCGTCAGTCTTCATTGTCACCAAAGCCATGCATTTCCAAAGCCCATTGAAAGCCAACGACCATGCCTTTTATCGGTCGCATCAAAGCCAGCGATATCACCAGTGCCAGCACCGAGCCACCAATTGCAGTTGGCCAGACACCAAACCATTCGTATTTCATCGCCACCATCAAAAATCCGACAACGATATGGCCGACAAGCAGGATGTTGAGATAGGGCGGTAAATCATCTGCACGGTGGTGGGAGAGGTTCTCACCGCAGGTTTCGCAACTGTCTTTAATTTTCAGGAAACCATCAAACAGATTGCCTTCGCCACAGCTGGGGCACTTGCTTTTTGCTCCGTTGGCCAGTGCATTGTTAAGGGAGCGATTGTATTTGTATCCGGAAATGGGTGTGGTCGTCATCGGCCTGTCTTTCAGGTTGTTATCAGCGTCGTCGTCGTTTTTTACGGCCACCATAGTTTTTTGCCTGATCGCCGCGTTTCGCATTTGATTTTCGAGATCGCGGCAGTTTACCGGATTTAACACCTTCGCTGAGCATTTCAAACAATAGTGCGCCAGCGGTTGGGGCTGCTTCTAACAGTTTTACCTCGACTTGTTGACCAAGCTGGAAGGAAAGGCCTGTATTCTCACCGACGATAGAATGGCTTGCAGCATCGAAAATCAGATATTCATCTGAGATAGAACGTATGGGAACAAATCCATCTGCACCAGTGTCAGACAGTGTGACAAAAAGGCCTGCGCGGGTGACGCCATTGATGCGGCCGATAAAGCGCTCACCGATGGATTGAGAGAGGTGTGTGGCAATCAGGCGGTCAACAGTATCGCGTTCCGCTTTGGATGCGCGCCGCTCGGTGATTGAAATGTCTGCTGCAATGATATCAAGCTGGCTTTCTTCATTTGGCGTAATTGCTCCCTCACCCAAACCCAGGGCACCTACCAGAGCGCGATGGACGATCAGGTCGGCATAGCGGCGAATAGGCGAGGTAAAATGCGCGTAACGGCGCAAGTTAAGGCCGAAGTGACCGATGTTTTGCGGCGAATATTCAGCCTGGCTCTGGGTGCGTAAAACAACCTGATTGACCAGTTCATCATCATCTGCATCGCGGGCAGAATTGAGAATTGCATTGAAATGCACCGGGCGCAAATTACCAGAGCGGGTGAGTTGCATATTCATGGTTTTGAGAAAATCACGAAAGCTTTCCAGTTTGGCAAGCGAAGGAGAATCGTGAATGCGATAGATAAGCGCCTGTTTTTTCTGCTCCAGGGTTTCTGCAGCTGCCACATTGGCCTGAATCATAAATTCTTCCACCAGCTTATGGGCATCAAGGCGCTGGGGTACAATAACACGGTCGACTGTGCCGTCTGATTTGAGCATAATTTTTCGCTCCGGCACATCAATATCCAGAGGCTCGCGGTGGTTTCTGCCTTTTTTCAGGCAGCCATAGGCATCCCACAGCGGTTTTAATACACTCTCCAGGATATTCATCGCTTTATCATCCGCCTGACCATCGATAGCACCCTGAGCCTGGGCATAAGATAGTTTGGCAGGGCTGCGCATCAAGATGCGGTGGAAGGTATGAGAACGCTTGCGTCCATCGGGTTCAAATATCATACGAACGGCGAGAGCCGGGCGGTCGACATTTTCTTTGAGCGAGCATAAATCGTTGGAAATACGTTCTGGTAACATGGGGACAACCCGGTCAGGGAAATATACAGAATTACCGCGCTTTAGTGCTTCTGCGTCCATTGCAGAACCTGCGCGAACGTACCAGCTGACATCGGCGATGGCCACATAGACAATATATCCCCCTTCAGGATTTGGTTCTGCATATATTGCATCATCATGGTCCTTGGCATCACCAGGGTCGATGGTAATGAGTGGCAGGGTGCGCCAGTCTTCGCGCTTTTCGCCCATTGTTTTGGCTGAAATTGGTTTAGCGGAATTTGCTTCATCAAGGACAGATTGGGGGAAAACATGGGGGATGTCGTTTTCATGAATGGCTATCATCGACAGGGCTTTTTCGCTTTTAAACGAGCCTATAACCTGCACGACTTTACCGTGTTTAAGACCGTATTTGCTGCTTCGCCCCACATCCACTTCAACCAGATCACCCTCTGTGCCGCCGCCGCTGGCCTGGCTGTCAATCTCCACTTCGGCCTGTTTGCGGTTTGTGGGTTCGAGGCGAAAATCATCACCGTGCTGGCGCAGGATACCCAGAACAGTGGTTTTTTGCCGCTCCAGCAACTTCATGACTTTGGCCAGATAAGCAGCGCCACTACCCTCGTTAGCGTTTACGCGGGCAAGAACCCGGTCGCCAATTCCAGCCTTGTTACCACTTCCTGTTTGATGCTGAATTGATATTGTCGGCGGTTTGCCGTCTTTCTTTTCATCCCACCTTGTGGGGCCGGCAATCAGACCGCCATCGCGGTCGCGGCCAATTATTTCAAGTACAGCAACGGGGGGCAGGGCGCTTGGAGGTTGCAGCTTATTGCCTTTTCGTTCCAGTAATCCATCATCACGAAGTGAATTGAGAATTTGCTTAAAAGGAATGCGTGCATCGCCTTTTATACCGAACTGGCGCGCTATATCGCGCTTGGAAGTACGGGTGGGGTTTTCTTCCACATATTGCAGGATTTGCTCGCGTGTTGGTACCGAAAAATCAGCCTGTTGAGCAGACTTTAGGGCTTTGGCGCGGGCGCGTTTCTTTTTGGAAGGTTTAGGTTTGGGAGTTTTTGTCAAACAGGAATTCCATTATTTTTTCGCGGCTGCTTTCTTCTTTGCGGGCTTTTTAGCAGGTTTTTTCTTCTTTGCCGGTTTTTTACCGCCCTTGGCGGCTTTGGCGGCAATCATTTCCAGAGCTTCTTCAAGGGTAACGCTCATTGGCTCTTTGTCTCTTGGCAGGGTGGCGTTGATTTTACCGTGATTGACATAGGGGCCATAGCGGCCGTCTTTGACTGTCACTGGACCGCCAGCATCGGGGTGTTCGCCAAGTTCCTTTAATGATGCAGCTCCACGTCTTTTACCACCGCCCTTGGCCAGTTTTTCTGCCAGCACTGTGACTGCGCGGTTGAGACCAACGCTAAACACCTCTTCGGGGCTGTCGAGATTGGCGTATAGCCCCTCATGCAATACAAACGGGCCGTAACGCCCGATGCCTGCGGTGATTATCTTGCCGGATTCTGGATGGTTGCCCACTTCGCGCGGGAGGGAGAGCAGGCGGAGTGCTTTTTCAAAATCAATTTCAGAAGGTGACCAGCCTTTGGGCAGGCCGCCGCGTTTGGCTTCTTTACCTTCGCCACGTTGTACATAAGGGCCAAAGCGGCCGGAACGAAGGGTGACATCTTCGTCGGTGTCAGGATCCTGGCCCAGTATTTTGGGGCCATCGCTGGTGCTGGCATCATCTTCGCCATTGGAACCCAACTGACGGGTGAACTTGCATTCAGGGTAATTTGAACAGCCGACAAACGCGCCATAGCGCCCGACTTTAAGGCTCAATTGACCGGCGTCGCATTTGGGGCATGAGCGCGGGTCGCCACCATCTTCGCGCTCAGGGAAAGCAACGGCTGCCAGCTCCACATTCAAAGTATCGAGAACCTCGGTGACACGCAAATCCTTGATGTCATCAACGGAGGCAGAAAATTGTTTCCAGAATTCACTCAGTACGTCTTTCCACTGTAACTCACCGGCGGAAATTTTATCGAGTTGTTCTTCCAGCGAAGCGGTAAAGTCATATTCGACATAGCGCCCGAAAAAGCTTTCGAGAAAGCTGGTGACTACGCGGCCTTTGGAGTCGGGTATAAAGCGTTTCTTTTCAAGCACGACATAGTCGCGATTTTGCAGGGTTGCCAGTGTTGCGGCATAGGTGGAGGGTCGCCCGATGCCAATTTCTTCCATCTTTCTGATAAGCGATGCCTCAGAATAACGTGGGGGAGGCTCGGTGAAATGCTGTTTGGCTTCGACGCTGTCTTTGCTGACGTTTTCGCCTTGTTCCATCGGGGGTAATTTTTTGTCGTTTTCTGTCTCGTCTTTTTTCGCCTGGGGAATTTCGTAGGCTTTAAGGAAACCGTCAAAACGGATGACTGAGCCATTGGCGCGCAGCATTGCCACCTCAGGGCCATTGCGCGCTTCAATATCAACCGCGGTGCGCTCAATATTGGCAGAAGCCATCTGGCTGGCGATTGTGCGCTTCCAGATAAGGTCGTAGAGCTTTTTTTGTTCTTCATCGAGATATTTGGAAATACTTTGAGGGCTGCGGGAAATTTCAGTTGGCCGGATTGCCTCGTGTGCCTCTTGAGCGTTTTTTGCCTTGGTGGAATAATAACGCGGTTTTTCCGGTACATATGCATCACCATAGGATTTGCCAATCTGGCCCCGAATTGAGGGGATGGCTTCCGGGGTGATTTGTACGCCGTCGGTTCTCATATAGGTGATGAGGCCAACGGTTTCGCCGCCAATATCGATACCTTCATACAAACGCTGCGCCACCTGCATGGTGCGTGAAGCGGAAAAACCAAGCTTACGGCTGGCATCCATTTGCAGGGTGGAAGTGGTGAAAGGGGCGGCGGGGTGTCGTTTGGTGGGCTTTGATTCAATTTTTGAAATGCTGAAAGCAGACCCATCAAGCATTGTTTTGATAGCCGTAGCATCAGCCTCGTTGGAAATGTCCTGGCGTCCGATTTTTTTTCCATCAAACTCAGCAATACGAGCTTCAAACTTCTGACCGCCCTGGTTTGCGAGAAATGTGGTGATTGACCAATATTCAATTGGCTTGAAGGCTTCAATCTCCTGTTCGCGGTCGCAAATCAGGCGCAATGCTACCGATTGCACACGGCCAGCAGAACGTGCGCCGGGGAGTTTACGCCATAAAACGGGCGAAAGCGTAAAACCTACAAGATAGTCCAGTGCACGGCGCGCCAAATAGGCATCAACCAGAGGCACATCCAGTTCGCGCGGATTTTCCATAGCTTCAAGAATGGCTTTTTTGGTAATGGCATTGAACACTACCCGCTCAACAGGTTTGTCTTTGAGCAGTTTCTTTTGTTTAAGAATTTCCAGCACATGCCAGGAAATAGCCTCACCCTCGCGGTCCGGGTCAGTGGCGAGAACAAGCTTGTCAGCATTTTTCAACGCCTTGGCAATGTCATTTAACCTGGTTTTCGATTTTGAATCGATCGTCCAGGACATGGCAAAATCTTCGTCAGGGCGCACCGAGCCATCTTTGGAAGGCAGGTCGCGCACATGGCCGACTGAGGCTAAAACCGTATAGTTCTTGCCCAGGTATTTGTTTATCGTTTTTGCTTTCGCAGGGGATTCCACCACCACAACACTGGTTGTCATATATTTGCCTGATCAATTCGAGTATTCAATAAATTGTGGGTATTTCGCATCATTGGGCTGCAAATGGCAGCATATCAAACACTCAAATGTACGGGTCTTTGGTTTTCGTCAAGTCAAAAAAGGGAATAGGTGGTATTAAATCAATTATACAAATAGGGGTTGTATATGTTGAATAATACACCTAATGATAGTTTTTCTGAAAGGAAATCATCTTAGGAAAGGTGGTGAAAAACATTCTTTTGGGATTAGTTATTTGGGCGATAACAATTGTTGAGCAGGGAGAAAAGGGAATTGATCTGTGAAAGCTATCATATCGCGGAAGGTTAAATCGGAAGTTAGTGATTTGATGCGAATTGGCAATGAGGCAAAAACTGACAGTGACAACGCAGCATACAGCCTGAAAGTTCTAAATCTTGAATATATTTTCGAGATGCTTGCAGAATTACGACAAATTGCAAAAAAGTCTGATGAAAAGTCTCTGATTTATTATATCGGGATGGCCGCTCTTGAGGCTGGTGAAATTTGTGATCAGATAAAGTTTCAACAGGATCTTGAGGACGGCAAATCTAACAAGTCGGGCTCTTGAAAGTGGAAGGCATATTATCCGTCCATAAGCAGGGAAACCATATTACCTGGGTGGCGCTCAAGGCGTCCGGCGAGAGAAAGTTCGATCAATACCAGTTGAATATGGGAAACGGGTAACCGGCAATGGCGTACAAGTTCATCGACATCAGTTGGTGTTGGGCCAAGCGCCTGCATTATCAATTGACGGTGGTTGGTGTCGGTAATAATTTCACTAGGCGAAAAGTCCTCTTTATCAACCGCTTCCCCATCTTCCAGAGAATGTTTTTTCGTTTCAAATGCTGCCCCATGGGCGTGTTCATCCAACAGTGGTGATATTGCTTCAACGATATCTGCGGGGTCTGACGCAATCAACGCGCCATTTTTCAGCAGGGAATTTGCGCCGGCACTGCGCGGATCAAGCGGGGAACCAGGCACTGCAAATACCAGCCGACCGGCTTCATTGGCAAGGCGCGCTGTTATCAGTGAGCCGGAGCGTTTGGCTGCTTCAATCACTACAACGCCAAGGGATATTCCGGCGATAATGCGATTTCGACGTGGAAAATCGATGGCACGCGGGCGGTAGCTGAGTGGCATCTCACTAACGAATACATTGCCGCTTTCCAGCATTTGGGTATAAAAATCGCCGTGTTCTGGGGGAAATATCACATCCACCCCGCCAGCCAGTACGCTGATTGTTCCGCTACCCAGTGTTGCACGGTGGGCGGCGGCATCTATGCCGCGAGCAAAACCTGAAACGATGGTATAGGGAATTTCACCCAGTTCGCTGGCAAATTTCGTTGCCAGTTTAAGACCTGAAAGCGATGAATTTCTGGCTCCAACCATGCCCAGTGTCGGATTTTTGTTCATGTCCAATCGCCCGCGAACACTGAGTAGGGGTGGGGGGTAATCAATGGCTCTTAAATACCGGGGATATTTTGCCTCCCCCATGCCTATATATTCAATATCCAGTCGATCAGCTGCTTCCATTTCATTCTCGGCGCGTGGGCGGGGGCATATTTTGATCGATTTTTTGCCCGCCCGATTGGAAAGTTCCGGTAGTGCATCAAGCGCGCTGCTGGCTGTGCCAAAATGATTGATTAAATCGCGGAAGGTGGCCGGACCGACATTCTCGCTTCGAATCAATTGCAACCAGTCCAGCTTTTGCTTTTGCGACAGCTGGAACGTGTCGGATCTGGATTGCGATACCGCAAGCAGCGAGTGGTTATTGTTGGTTGTGATTGTTCTTCCCCCACGGAATTACGTTTTAGATATTTGTGGCCTAACTGCTGCCAATTTTATCCTCGGTACCATTTAACAGCCGTTTGATATTTCCCCGGTGTTTGATGACAACGATTATTGTCAGCAGTACAAAAAGTTCTCCGGCCTGGGGATAACCCAGGATATAAAGCGAAGGCGGTGTAACCATTGCCGCGATGAGGGATGCCATTGAGGAATGGCGTGTGAGTGCAGCTACCGTAATCCACAACATTGCAAATATCAGGGCCACTTTGATGGAGATTGGCAACAATATTCCGACATAGGTAGCGACGGCTTTGCCGCCTTTGAATTTCAGCCAGATGGAAAAGCAATGGCCCAGGAAAGCGCCAAGGCCTGCCATTAAAGCCATGTCAATTCCGTAATAATTTTCAACTATCATATAGGCAAATGTGCCTTTGAGAATATCAGCAACAACGGTGGCCAGGGCTACGGGAATATTACCGGTTCGCAGTACATTGGTAGCGCCTATATTACCGGAGCCGATTTTACGTATATCGCCCAATCCGGCCATTCTTGTAAATATCAAGCCAAAAGGCACCGACCCGATGACATAGCCAAATGCTATTGCATATAAGAAATAAGGCAGGGCAAGTGACCAACTTATGGGATCGGGCATAGTGTAACTACAACTCTCTACTCGTTATTAGTGTATATTATGCGGCCAGCCACCAAAGTTTGCAAGACCTTTCCGGTAAACCTTGCTTCTTCAAAGGGGGAATTTTTAGATTTTGACAGTATTTTGTCTTCACTCATCACCCAGGGTTTATCCAGGTCCACCAATATCAGGTCGGCAGCATTTCCTTTGCGCAGGCTGCCGCCGGGGAGATCGAATATTCCGGCCGGGCTTGTTGATAGTGTCTCGACAAGCCTGCTCAGCGTTATACGCTCATCGTGGACAAGGCGCAGGCCCGCCGCCAACAAAGTCTCCAAACCTATCGCTCCGGTTGCCGCTTCAGCAAAGGGATGGCGTTTTGTGTCTACATCCTGGGGGTCATGAGAAGAAACAAGAATATCAATGGTGCCATCACCAAGGGCTTCGATCATCGCCTGTCGATCCTCTTCTGCTCGAAGGGGGGGAGACATATGGAAGAATGTGCGGTAGCGGCCGATATCGTTTTCATTGAGGGACAGGTGATTGATTGATATTCCAGCGGTAACCCGGTTTGAATTGCCTTTGTGATAAGCAATGGCTTTGGCTGAATCAGCGGTTGAGATTTTGGCCGCATGATAAATACCACCGGTTAGTGCGGCCAGGCGTAAATCGCGCTCAAGGGGAATTATTTCAGCCTCGCGTGGAATGCCGGGCAAACCCAGATGAGTGGCGGCCAGACCTTCATTCATGACACCATTTGCTACCAGATCACGGTCGGATGTCTCCTGGGCGACAACCAGATCAAAATCTTTGGCGTAGGTTAGCGCGCGACGCAGCATTTGGGCGTTGGAGATGGTGTGTTTGCCTTCTGTCACCATCACGGCACCGGCTTCTTTCAATAGACCGAATTCTGTCAGTTCCTTGCTTTTGAAACCTCTTGTAATTGAAGCGGAAGGGTAAACATTGACAATGGCAGTGTCGCGGGCAGCGCGGCAGACAAAATCGACAAGTGATACATCATCGATAACGGGATTAGTTTCCGGCATCATAATAAAGCCGGTAATGCCACCGGCTGCGGCTGCTTTGCTGGCAGAAGAAATGGTTTCACGATATTCACTGCCCGGTTCGCCCACATAGACGCGCGCATCGATTAGTCCAGGCAATATGTGCAGATTTCTGGCGTCAATGATTTGGGCATTATCGGGCGTGCCGGTTTGGCTCCCTTTTGGTACAAGGTCGCTGATCCGGCCATTTTCAATCAGGATATCATGAGGCCCATCGATGTTTTGTGAGGGGTCAACCAGATGCCCGTTTTGGATGAGGATAGTTTGATCAACCATCACCACCTCCTTTTCCTGTCGGTCTCACCAGTTCTTCAATGATGGCCATACGAACAGCTACGCCCATCTCAACCTGCTGCTGGATGACGCTTTGCGGACCATCAGCAATGGCGGATGAAATTTCCACCCCGCGATTCATTGGACCGGGGTGCATGACAATTGCGTTGGGTTTAGCGAATTTCAGTTTTTCGCTGTCGAGGCCGAAATAATGAAAATATTCGCGTACTGAGGGCACAAGTGCACCGGACATTCTTTCACGCTGCAAGCGAAGCATCATGATGACATCGGCATTTTCCAGCCCCTGTTTCATGGTGTGAAACACCTCTACACCCAGTTGCTCGATACCCACGGGTAACAGCGTTGAGGGAGCAATAACGCGGACCCGCGCGCCCATGGCGTTGAGCAGCAGAATATTGGAGCGCGCTACGCGCGAATGCAGAATATCGCCACAGATAGCGACGGTAAGGCGGGCAAGTTTTCCCTTGGCTCGGCGAATGGTAAGAGCATCGAGCAATGCCTGTGTGGGATGTTCATGGGCACCATCACCGGCATTGATCACCGCGCAATCGACTTTTTGAGCCAATAATTCAGCAGCACCCGCCGCCTGATGGCGCACGACTAATAAATCCGGGCGCATGGCATTCAGCGTCATGGCGGTATCGATCAGGGTTTCGCCTTTTTTCACTGATGAAGCCCCCACCGACATGTTCATGACATCTGCGCCCAGGCGTTTGCCGGCCAGTTCAAAAGATGACTGGGTGCGGGTGGAGGATTCAAAAAACAAATTGATCTGGGTGCGGCCCCGCAAAACCGGTTTTTTCTTTTCGACCTGACGGTTTATCTCAATGGCATCGCTGGCGCGATCAAGCAGGTAGTTGATTTCGTGGGGGGACAGTTGCGCTATGCCCAGCAAATGCTTGTGGGGAAAGGATTCAATTTTGTGGAAAATTTCTTTGGTCATCAAAAATGGACATATACTTTGCTGAATTGGACTCTACAAGTGTCATCACGTTAAATGGTGTGAATAATAATTGGCATTTTAGGCCGATCAGCTTAAAATCGGCAACATGACAGAATCACAATTAGAAAATACCGGCATTGCCACTCATCTGGTTGAAAACCAGTCACCGATGTTTGGTGGTTTTAATTCCTGGCAGAATGACCCGTTGCTACAAATCGTTTGTAGTGATGTGCCTAAACCCGTTCAGGATGAACTCAATAGCCATGGCCAGTGGTCGGGGCAAAAAGAGACCCTTGAGCTGGGGCGACTGGCGAATGCCCATCAGCCAATCTTAAACACCCATGATGCCAAGGGAAACCGCATTGATCTGGTGGAGTTCCATCCGGCTTATCACGCGCTGATGCGGCGCTCTGTCAGTGCGGGGATGCACAATTCAATATGGGATGAAGGTGCCGCGGAGCGCGGTTGCCGCAATAAGGTTCGGGCGGCTAAATATTATATGAGTGCTGGTGTGGACGTAGGGCATTTATGCCCAATAACCATGACCAATGCGGCGATAGCGGCGATCATGCGCTCTGCCAGCGTTGCCAATGAATGGCTGCCGCGCATTCAAACACGCCAATACGACTCCAGCAGTAAACCGCCGGTACAAAAAACCGGACTTACCATCGGCATGGGTATGACCGAGAAGCAGGGCGGAACCGATGTTCGCTCCAACACCACTAAAGCGATCGAAACCAGCGATGGTTTGTGGAAACTGACCGGTCACAAGTGGTTTATGTCAGCGCCGATGTGTGATGCGTTTTTGATGCTGGCACAAACCTCGGCAAAAGATTCCAATCAACAACTTTCATGTTTTCTTGTGCCACGAATATTGCCCAATGGGGATGCCAACGGTCTGCGTTTTCAACGGCTTAAAAATAAACTTGGTAATCGTTCCAATGCGTCAACGGAAGTTGAATTCGATGGTGTTCTGGCACATCTGATCGGTGACACAGGTAAAGGGATTTCAACAATCCTGGAAATGGTTACCCTGACGCGGCTGGATTGTTCAGTAGCCTCGGCGGGATTGATGCGTGCTGCGCTGGCTGAAGCAGTGCACCATTGCCGCTATCGCAAAGTGTTTGGAGAAAAGCTGATTGATCAACCGTTGATGAGCCGGGTACTGGCAGATATGGCGATTGATGTGGCTGCTGCTACGGCACTTTGCATGCGGTTGGCACAGGCTTATGACAATGCTGCAAAAGACCCCGCGCAGGCTGCCTATGCCAGGTTGATGACGCCGGTAATCAAATACTGGGTGTGCAAAATCACGCCTGGGCTGGTTTATGAGGCGATGGAATGTCTGGGGGGCAACGGATATGTAGAAGATGGCAATATTGCCCGGCATTTTCGTGAAGCACCACTCAATGCTATCTGGGAGGGATCGGGCAATGTCATGTGTCTGGATGTGATGCGGGTTATTGCAAAGGGTGGCGAAATCCTGCCCACTGTTTTGACAACGCTGGAGCGCGATCTGGGGGAGGGGGCGGCAAAAACCGTCGACGTCATTCGCACCGCAGCGGGTATGGCCAGTGCCGACCCTGGGTCAGCGCGAATATTGACAGAACAGCTGGCTTTAACTGCTGCAGCGGCTGAAATGAAGCGCCTGAAACTGGGAGAACTGGCCGATGCGTTTATTGAATCCCGGCTGGGCGGATTGTGGCGGTCAACATACGGCATGCTGGATAACCGACATGATGTGAGGGGAATGCTGGATAGCTGGTACCCCTGAAGGTGAAGGGAAAAGCACAACCCGGTTTGCGCCCCGATTTGGCGATACTATTGCGGAATTTTGATTTTCGTATATAGTTTGCGCCGGGTAAACGGGGTTGTAAAGTGGTGTGGGTATATAGATGTCTAACAAGTTAAATTATATCAGTGCGAGGGAACTCAAGCAGTTGTCTCAATTGCAGCCATGGAAAGTAGTGGCAGCATTGACGTTCGACTGGGCGGTTATATTTGCGGCGATTATTATCAGTGAGTGGTCGCAAAGCTGGCTGGTGTGGTTGCTGGCTGCCGCAATCATTGGTGGGCGAATGCATGCCTTATCAGGGCTTATTCACGATTTTGCCCATTATCGGTTTATCAACAACAAGGCGGCGAGCGACTGGGTTGGTGACTTATTTTTGGCCTGGCCAATTCTTGCGACCATTGACGGTTATCGGCGCAATCATCTACCCCATCACCGCTATCTCAATACTGATAAAGACCCGGACTGGTCAATTAAACTTGGCAGCCGTGAATTTACTTTCCCGCAGGAAATGCGCTTTTCAATCCTTAATCTTTTAGGTTATTTTGTAGCACTGAGTTCGCTTCGTGATATGAAATCAATGCTCACGCGGATCAAATCAGATGACTTGTTTGACCGGCGCTACAAGTTACTACGTGTGCTCTATTTCGTTATCATAGCAACGGCATTCACGATAACGGGGACATGGAAGCAGTATTTTCTTTACTGGTTTATTCCATCATTCACGCTGTTTTTTCTGTTTTTATATATTCGCTCGGTTGCCGACCACTTCGGGCCAACGATGGATCACAGCAAATTATTGAAAAGTTCGCGTACTTTATTGCCTTATTGGTGGGAGCGAATATTCTTTTGCCCTCATCATCTCAATTTTCATCTTGATCACCATCTATATCCAAGTGTGCCGTTTTTCAATCTGCCCAAACTCAATAAAATTTTGATGAGTAATGATGAATTTGCCAAAAACGCCCATTTGACTCGAGGCTATGTTACAGGCCTGTTTCGCGAAGTTTGGAGTGATCACTGGGCTGAGGCGGCGGCCAAAAAATCTGCTGCACCTCAAGGGTAAAGATTTCCAGACTGGTGAAAGAAACAGGGGAGGGCAAGGCCGTCCCCTGCGTCAGAATGCCGGGCTTAGTCAATAATAACTGCTTTGCCGGTTTTTCTGTTAACACGAACTTTGAACAGAAATTCGCCTTTGGCTGAAACCACATCAACAAGGGCTGCGCCTTCTTTTTTGCCGTCTGCAACATCACCGGCCATTAACCTGGAAAAACCGTTTTTTGCGAGACGACCGTCAATCAGGCGTTTGATATCGTCGTTCGAATAAGGTTTTTCACGCACAACAAAATTCATGCTCATCATGTTTTTACGCATTTTTTGCATTTGTTTCATCATGCCCATCATACCGCTCATGCCCTGCATTCCATGCTTGGCACTATTTTGTTTCATCATGCCCTTTTTGCCAGCGTGGGAAGGCTTTGCACCATCTTTCATCATACCTTTTTGGCCAGGCATTTTGTCATCTTTCATCATGCCTTCCGTTTGTTTTTGCGGAGTTGTTTCCTGTGCAAACGCGGTTGAAAATTGAGGTGATGCTACAGAAATTACCATCAATGTGGCAGTGGCGATTATTAGACTGCGTTTCATTGTGTTGTCCTTGTTTGTTAATAGGCATCTTGGAAAATCCACCAAGATTTATCCTACTGCTAGCACCTACAGCAGCTGGAATGTCAATTTGTAAATATATTAAATATTCGTAACCTCGCATATATTAACCATACCTTGCATATATTAACCATGGTTAT
>JAKISV010000035.1 GCA_021648425.1 Rhizobiaceae bacterium | reverse complement strand
AGGCGCGACTTATGCTATGCAAAATTTGATAAGTTTGATTGCGTCAAAATCCTGCACGCCACCGCCAACACGCTTGGTGGTGTAGAACAAAATATAAGGTTTGGATGAATAGGGATCACGAAGTACGCGAACACCCGTGCGATCAACCACCAGATATCCCCGGCCAAAATCACCAAATGAAATCGATACCGAGTCGGAAGCGATATCAGGCATGTCTTCTGCCTCAACTACCGGAAATCCCAGCAATTGCGCCTGGCCACCAGCCATTGCCGGAGGTGTCCACAGGTAGTTGCCATCCGCATCTTTAAGCTTGCGGATTTGCGCCTGGGTTTTGCGGTTCATTACCCAGTTTGCATTTTGTCGATATCCGGATTTCAACGCATAGATGGTATCAACAAGGGTGTCAGAAGCATCGGTTGGACTGAATGCACCATCTGTACCCGTTGCCACGTAGCCAAGATTACCCCAACTCCAGGCGCCTTCATCAACAACCGTATAATCAAGGAAACCACGCGGTTTATTTACACCATCACCAGTAACAAATGCTGTTGCTTCCTGTTCTGCAAAGGCTGTATCCACTTCCTGGGCCAACCAGGTATCAAGATCAATTGCAGTGTCTTCCAGCAAAGTTGGGGTCGCTGCCGGCATTGCATAAAGTTCCATGGTCGGGAACTGCAATTCTGCGAGCGTTGGTGAGGCCGTTTGTGGGCGAATATCTGTTTCTGCAACCCAGCCTACGGCAGGGCCTGTCACGGCAAATGGTTTTTTGTAGATAGATGATGATACAGTGCGCACGCTGGCAATTGAACGAATTGGTGAAATCGCTGCAAGGCGTTTGCCAATGTCCATGGCAATTTCGTCAGGCACCAGATAGCCGCCGTCAGGGTCTGAACCAAATGACATGGCTTTTTCTTCGATTTGGCGAAGGCCGTTTTCATTACCGCTGCGAACATAGTTTTCAAAAGCGGCTTTGTGTTCATGACGGTCTGCTGATGTGATCAACCCGCCGTCAATCGATGGCCGTTTGGATTTAAGCAACAATTGATCAATGGTGCGTTTTTGCTTGTCCATTGCTGAATTGATGCGGTCCATTTTCTGGGTGATTATCACATCGGCTACCGGACTGGATTCCAGTTGGTTTAGCCGTTCATCATTGGCCTGACGAAATGCTTCGAAGGCAATCATGAATTCGTCAAATGCGTTGGCGACTTCCAGCGAATTACCGTTTTCCGCCTTGATTTCCGGGGCGCGTTTACGTTTGGTGTTTTGCATTATATTCTCCTGTAGGATGCTGCGTCGGCAGCCATGAGATGGGCAGCCTGGCGGATTGAATCTGCCAGACAGGCCTTGGATTGAATGGCAGCATCCCGCTTGCCGGCTAGTTGCGTGAAACCCTTTGCAATAACTGTTCGGGCCTCACTGCGCGAAAGCCCAACATCCCGTGTGAGCCAGCGTTCGAATTGTCTGGTGGTCGGCAATTGGCCGTTTAATTCCACGTGTTTAATCGCCTCAACACGGGCATTTGCCTGCATTGGAAAAGTAACAATTGATATCTCCCAGAGTTCTGCCTCCAAAATAGTGCGAACAGCGGAAGCATTATTCTTTTTGGAGCGCACGGTCTTAAAACCGATTGATAATCCATCAATTGCACCCTGGCGCATCAGTTCAATCAACTCCCTGCCGCGACTGGTTTTCGTTGAAAGCACACCGGTTACATGCAAACCCTTTGCATCTTCCCGAATTTCTTCCCACACTCCCACCGGTTCATCGGGGTTGTGTTGAAAAAGCATTCTAATACTGGCCGGTGAATGGGTTCGCAGGAATTTGGAGAATGCGCCGCGTGCAACAATGTCGTTGCCCATATCCACTTCGCCAAATACGCTCGCATAGCCATTAAATCGTCCAGCAAGGTCGACCTCCTCAATGGTCACCGGACTGAATTTTGTTTCACGATTTTCGACAAGGTCGAGTGATTTGTTTTTCCATTGATTCATCGGATCAGGAAGCCTTTTTGTTTTCCGGTTTTTCTACTGTTTTTTTGCCGTAACGATTGGCCGCCTTCGCCAAAATTCCCAAACCCCACCAGGCGCAAAGGCTGGCAGTCGTTGCTCCTATGAGGGTTGTTTCAAAGGGGCTCAGTGTATTTTCCAGATTGAGCTGCGCCACCAGCTTGTGGCCGGTCAGCGTACCAAAAACGAGACCAACACCCAGGCCGGTCAGAAACCGCAATGCAGCTTCTCTTTTGCTGGAAGGCAACAGGTAGGCGATTGAAATTGCCGAACCAATTATCGCACCGGTGATACGTGCGAACCATTCCCAGAATTCGCTCCATATTTCTGAGGGAATATCGGGGAGTTGAATATCGATTTTGTACATAAGGTTACTTCGTCGACTCAAGTGGGGAATAACCAACAGCGGTACGCTTTTCGTCTTCTGTCAGGAAGTCTGCGGTTTGCAGGCGTTGCCACAATGCTTCACGATCTGAGGCCAGCGCTTCACTCTTATCGCGGTCCACATCCAGATGAAGGTTTTCTTCAAACTGTGGTCCAAGCCAATTGCCGATGGTGCCGCAAGTACGAGTTACCAGGGGTAATACTGTTTGCCGCCAGAATGCCTTGTTGGCTTCCTGGTAATTGGAATATGTATTGTCACCGGGAATTCCCAACAACATTGGAGGGACACCGAATGCCAGGGCTATGTCTCTGGAAGCACCATTCTTTGCTTCGATAAAATCCATGTCTTTGGGACTGTAACCCATAGCTTTCCAGTCCAAACCACCTTCCAGCAGCATTGGTCGCCCTGCCCTGCTGGCGCCGGTATATCCATCCTCAAGTTCAGTTTTCAGCCGTTCGAATTGTTCTTCACTCATGTTGGGATTGTCAGTGGAAGTATAGACCAATGCGCCCGATGGCCGCGCTGAATTGTCAAGCAGAGCCTTGTTCCAGATAGAGGCGGCATTATGGATATCCAGCGCCATATGGGCCGCGTGAAGGGGTGGCATTCCGTTGATTTCATCCAATGGGTTGAAAATACGCAAATGCAAAACCGGGCAGCTACTATCCTCATCAAAATCAAATCGCTGGGCGCTATTGGCGTTGGCGTATTCATAAGCAATGGGCCACCCGGTTTTATCAGTCAGAATTTTCACTTTGTCTGGTCGCAACAGGTGTAGTTCGCGAGGAATTTCGCTGAGCGAGATTTTTTTGATATATGCATTGCCGGAAATCAGTAAATGACCATACAGCGCTTCCATGAATTCCTGCCCGGCATATCGGGAGTTGGGATTAGCCAACAACTTCAGCAGGGGATGATCTTCATGTTCTGTATCGCCGGAATATAGTAGCCATGGCATTGAAGCTGCCGACTCGCTGATCAGGCGAACACACCGGTAAACAATCGGATTACGCATAAATCCTTCTTTGGAAAGCGATGCAAAATTGTTGGGCGACCAATTGGCATAGGCATTGGATTGGAATGCTATCAGAGGCGTGGGTGTGTTTTTTGCCTCTGGCGCACGGCTAAATGCACCGGCGGAGAACCAGTGGAGAAATTTGTTCATCAAATTCTTTCCATCGAATTACATTTTGGGTGAAAGTGCTGTTTTCAGGTGGCACGTATTCTTGGTGCGGGGTGGCGTTTTAATTCAAGTTCTGTGATCGCCCACACGAGGGCGTCGACGCGGTCAGGTGACAGGCCATCTGCCAAACCATCGGGGCCAAATGCACACATTTGATCTTCCAGTTGGGGAAATGGTCTGGCATGTGAAACCTGTTCTTTTTCGTACAGTAATGCTACCGGTTCCGCCCTTGTCCATTTGCTACGCTGGGCGTGGACCGGGCGCACCGGTATTGAAGGGTCAGTGGTATGCAGTATTGTTTCGACCATTTCCCCTCCCTGGTGTATTTCTGCGACTACAAGATCCGCAGCATATTCATGATATGCGGCAACAACCTTATTTGCCCAGGCAAGGGGAGTTGCCTTTGCAATGGTTTTATCAGCGATGACAAAACAACGGCCGTTTGCATCATTACCTGCAACAATTATTCCACAGGCGGCGGATGTGGATTTGGAGGTTGCAGGTGGATCAACCGCGATAACAATGCGGCGCATCGGCAATACCGGTTTGCGGCGTATTTTTTCCATTTGTGTACGATTCCACAATCCATCTTCACGATCCTCAATCAATTCCGCTTCAAGTTCCTGGCGCCCCAACCTGGTTCCGCTGTAGGTATTTTCAATATGCTCAATAAAACCCGGGGCAAGGTTGTTTTTGTTTTCCCTGGTGGTTGAACGTTTGACGACACTTCCCGGTTTTTCAATCAGGTTCTTTAAAAACACAGACGGCTTGGGGGTTGTAGTTACTAATTGACGTGGGTTATCGCCAACACGCAGGCAAAACTGCAGCATATCCCAAGTATGAGTTAAATTACTCCATTTACAAAGTTCATCGCACCAGACCGCGCCAAATTGCGCACCACGCAGGCCATCGGGATCACGGGAGGAAAACACCTGTCCGATTGCACCGTTTGGCCATTCCAGTTTTCTCTGGGTTGAATGCCATTTTGGCATTTCATTGTAGCGATGTACGCTGAGCAGACCCGATTGCCCCTCAATCATGATGTCTCGAACATCGCTGTAAGATTCTCCAATCAGTGCTATTCGACCGCCGCAATGGCCGGTTGCGCCTCTTGAAAGCGTGGCTATATATCTTATCCACTCCGCTCCGGCCCGGGTTTTTCCAGCACCCCTGCCGCCCAGCAATATCCAGGTTTTCCATCCGGACAATTGAGGAAACTGGTTTGAGCGCCCCCAGATGGGCCAGTCGCGCAGAATAAATTCTGCTTCATATTCGTGTAACTGAAAAACGAATGCATGTTGGATTTTTTCATCATTTTGAGACAAGGCCTCTAATTCGGCGCGCAAGCTCCTGGCGGAATTCCACAACTGATCCGATTGATCCATCATCATCCTTCGAATTCGATTTGAGCTGCTGAGCAAACTCGTTAAAAGCCTGCACGGCTTTTGACATGGCGGTCAGGGATTTTGTGCGGCGTTCAAAATCCTGAACCTGACTGATCCCTTTCAAATTACTGATTTCCAAACGAAGAATTTTCGACAACGTTTGGGCAGCATCATAAATTGAGTTGTCGTTTGGCATTGAAAACCGGCCACCTACAATTTGAAATACGAAAAGAAAAAGCCGGGGGTGAGCCAATTTCTGGCCCATCTCTCCGACTGTATAAACAAACTACCAAACAACCGTTACGATGTCAAGGATTTTATTCACATTTTATGAATTTTTTCCTAAATTATCTCTCGTGGCCATTCGACGACATGATTTTCCAGTTCTTCTGCTTTCATATCCTCTTCAGCAATTACGCGCCCACGTACACTAATACCGGCCTGGTGGACACTTTCAGCATTACCGCAAACAAGTGGATGCCAATCAGGCAAATCGCTGCCTTCCTCTATCAGGCGATAGGCACAGGTAGGTGGCAACCAGGTAAGTTTTGGGACATTGGATTTTGTCAATTGGATGCAATCAGGCACTATCGATTGGCGATTGGAGTAATCCTTACATCGGCAGGTATCGTGATCGAGTAACTCGCAGGCAACATTCGTCCAGTAAATTTCGCCGGTATCCCAATCTTCCAATTTGTTCAGGCAGCAGCGCGCGCAACCATCACACAGCGACTCCCATTCCTCATTGGTCATTTGGGAAAGTGATTTATATTGCCAGAACTTTTTTGCTGTCGAAGATTGCATGGGGAATATGGACCATATATCTTTGTCTCAAACCACCAAATTGTGAGAAACTTCATTAATAATAGTATTCTATTCCATTTCAGGATTCTGACATTGGTGCTATAGAATGCATAAATGCAAACAGGAAAATAGATATCGTGCGCGATCCATTTGATAATCAGAGAAAAAGCAGAGGCTGGAGCCGATTGCTGGATTTTGATTCCTGGATTGATTCTTCCATGTATAAAATGTTCTCTGGCGCAGGGGAAACATGGGAATCGATCACGATATTCTTTCGCCGGTTTAAGGTAACAGGATTTAAAAAGCTGATTGCTGAACTGGCCGATGAAAGCTTAACTTTGGGGTTGGTGGGATCGATATTAATGTTGGCGCTGGCATTGCCGGCATTTGATGACACCGAGAAAAACTGGCGCGAACAGGCTGATTATTCTGTCGTTTTTCTTGACCGCTATGGCAAACGCATTGGCGAACGGGGCATTCGACAAGATGAATCAACCAAGCTGGACAATCTGCCCGACCATCTGATCAAGGCTGTTCTGGCAACTGAAGATCGACGTTTTTTTGTACATTTTGGAATTGATATATTTGGATTAACCAGAGCAATGGCAGAAAATGTCCGCGCCAATTCGGTTGTCCAGGGTGGCAGTACTATCACTCAGCAATTGGCGAAAAACTTATTTCTGACCAATGAACGTACATTTGAACGCAAAATCAAAGAAGCGTTTTTATCTGTCTGGCTGGAGTGGAACCTCAGTAAAAAGGAAATATTGAAGCTGTACCTTGATCGCGCTTACCTGGGCGGTGGGAATTTTGGCATAGGGGCAGCAGCAAAATTTTACTTTGGTAAAAACATCAATGATGTTTCGCTGTCTGAAGCGGCGATGCTGGCTGGATTGTTCAAGGCGCCAACTAAATATTCACCGCACAATAACCTTCCTGCAGCTCGTGCGCGGGCCAACGAGGTTTTGACCAATATGGTGCAGGCTGAATTCATGACTGAGGGCCAGGTCATTGGAGCAAGGCGTAAACCGGCAGGAATTATTGAGCGTGATGATGCAGAACAGCCGAACTATTTTCTGGACTGGTCTTATGAAGAAGTCCAGCGCATAGCAGCCCGGTTCCCCACTCGCACACTTGTTGTACGCACAACGGCGGATTTGGATTTGCAAAAGGCTGCGGAAGATTCGATTGAAACCCATTTGCGATTGTATGGCAAAGACTACGGTGTCAGCCAGGCTGCAATGGTCGCCATTGAAAATGATGGTTCTGTGCGGGCAATTGTTGGAGGGCGCGATTATGGTTTAAGCCAGTTTAATCGAGCTACTGCAGCAGAACGGCAACCAGGATCTTCGTTCAAGCCTTATGTATATGCAGCGGCAATTGAAAATTTTGGCTATGATGAAAATACCAAGGTGACCGATGGACCCGTTTGCCTCAATCGTTTTGGGCGTATGTGGTGCCCAAAAAACTACTCTCGCAGTTTTAGAGGTCCAATCAATTTCACTACCGCTCTGGTGAAATCCATAAACACAATTCCAGTGCGTCTTTATGTTGGCAAAGGAAATGGATTAAAACCTCTGGGTGGGCCTCGCATCACATCACTATTGCGCAAACTTGGCGTAACTACCCCTGTAGTGGAAAACCCGCCTATGGTTCTGGGGTCAAATGGAATGACTGTGATGGAAATGGCAAACGGCTATGGTGCATTTATGTCGGGTGGCAAGAAATTGAATGTTCACACAATCACTCAAATTAATGACACGAATGGAAATCTGCTGTTTGACTTTAAGACAGACGGCCCTGCAGAAAAGCGTGTTCTCAAAGAAACTACTGCTGCAGCAATCAACAAAATGCTGGTGCAAGTACCCGAATGGGGCACTGCGCGGCGCGCAAAACTTGAGGGAATTCGTGCTGCGGGTAAAACAGGAACCACTCAAGCCTATCGCGATGCCTGGTTTGTTGGTTATACCGGCAACTATGTGGCTGCTGTCTGGTTTGGCAATGATAACTATGCGCCTACAAAAAGACTAACAGGCGGAAGGTTGCCTGCCATGACCTGGCAGAAATTCATGACTTTTGCACACCAGAATATAGAAATTCTACCAATTCCGTTTGTTGACCCGGTAGAAGAAGACCCGCAAAAAGAAATTGTTTCTGCAAAAAAGAGCGTCAATGAGGATGAAGGCACCGAAATATTGCGACCAAAAGTATTGTCATCAAAATCAGAAAATGCTCTGAGAATATTAGAAAATATGTTTAAAAATGCACCGGCAATCAAACTAAGCAAAAAGGTTGCTGGAACGCAGACTAATCAAAAGACTCAGTCAAACTAAGGTCTGTTGTGCGAACTATCCTCCAAATACTGATTGTATTGACCATTGGGTTTCTCCTTGGGGGGGGCAGTGCATGGTACTCAATTCAGCGATCTCACGGTATTGGTGCAATTAATATCGGGAGTTGGACTGCCTGGCCGTTTACCGGTGGAAATGAGGCCGACCCCTATACGCTGGCTCGAGTCATTTCTGACAGCACGGTTCCTTTGGGGGCCGCTGAAGGCCTGGCTTTCGAGGCTACCGAGGATATGAACGGGGAACGACTAAACCTTGAATGCAACTATGTTCTGGAAGGCCGTACACCCAAAGCGAAACTATGGACACTTACACCATATCGCCAGGACGGAGCAGCGCTCAAAACCGGTAAAAGCAAAATCGAAGTGCCACAATACACCAATTCCAAAAGACTGCTTCGATATGCAGATGGAACATTCAGTATTGCGCTAGGCCCTCAGGCTGCGCCTGGAAACTGGCTGGCCACAGAGGGAAAAGGATTGTTCAGGCTGGTATTGCGATTATATGACACCCCCATCACTGCCAGCGCCGGCTTGATCAGTCCGCAAATGCCTTTGATAAAAAAGGTTAGTTGCCAACAATGAAAGCCAGATATTTATATTTATTGCTGTGTGGACTGGTTGTTGCCGGTATTGTGCATATTACCATCATCATCCTGATCCCGGATTATGGTTCCCGCGATGCCTGGAATATTATCTCAGGCAAAAGGGACATGTGGGTATTCAGCAGGTTTACAGACGATGGTAAGGCAAAACTGGTTTTGGAAGATACCGACCCATATCTTGAAATGGGTGCCTGTACTTTTGACCTGAGTGAATCGGGCTTACGGTTCACAGGGACCAAATCCACAATATTCTGGTCCGTGTCTGTTTTCGAACAAGATGGGCGCGTGGTGTACAGTTTAAACAATCGCACGGCGATCGATAACCGGCTCGACCTGATATTGTTAAACCCGGTGCAGATGATTAATCTTCGCGAAGCTCCGCCAGAAGAGATCGAACGCTCAGTTGTTGTGGAAGCCGATATCAAAAAAGGATTTGTGATATTGCGTCAGTTTAAGGATAGCAATATCGATAAGGACGCAGTGGGTTCGTTTTTTTCAGATGCAAGGTGCACCAAATATTCCGGGTGAGCAGTGTGCTTTATAAACCGCAATCTCGCAAATTTTCAGAATATTTAGTGCAAGTCCAATTTGGTTAATAGATTGTAAATTGTTTCAACGAATAGTGGTTGCAACAGGTTGAAGTGAGACCGTGTGACTTGAATATACCCGACCGGGGGCATTCAATTTTGGAGCAAAAAAATGATTGCCAGATTACCAGCTGAAATTGATGAGAACTCAAATGGCTGTGAACGCAGGGGAAATTTACTACTGGAATCCACAATCCAGTTCTGCAACGATTGCAAGCACAGATATTCGAATGAAAATGAGATTTTTACTAAACTGTTTTACTCACTGATTGGTGATACAAAAGCAGCAACAAAAATTAAAATTTCCGCCCACCTGGCTCGAAATATACGAACTCCACGACCAATCGCCTACTATTTTGCAATCGAACCAATCGAAATTGCTGCACCTTTCCTGCTGATTTCTCCAGTGTTTTGGGAACGCGATTTGTTGCAGCTTGTTGAAAAATTGAGCACCCCTTATCTGGCAATTTTGGCACGTCGCTCTGATATAAGTTCGCGCCTGGCGCAAGCTCTGATTTCACGTGGTGACAAATTGGTTTGTCAGATTTTGTCAAAAAACCCGGTCTTAAAATTGAATAGTGTTAAACTCCCCACCCGGGCCTTATCGCCTTTGGATCATGATGATACAGCGCACTCAAACAAATCAATTTCTTTTAGCAAATCGGGCAGCGAATTATTGAAACTTGCAGGTATTAACAATAACCTGGCAAATGAAACACAAAGTAGGTCCCAGGGCCAACCACACGCAACACATTTAATGAGTGTGTTTTACGAACGCATACTCAAACATGCTCGCGCCAAACAATATCATGCGCTTGCCAGAGAGATTGGCAACAAAATCGGCATGTCAGTTGTTGATGTTGAAAAGATTGTTCGACATGAAAACAGTGCATCACTTGCAATATTTCTAAAGGGCCTCAATGTACCGCGCTCGGATGTTTCTCAGATATTATTGCTTGTGAACCAGCGTACTGGAAAAAACATTGCTGACTTCACCGGGTCAATTGCGCGTTATGATGAACTGTCAGTTGCTGAGTGCATGGATATTATGAAAAACCTTGGAGCGCGAAATTTGGACTTTAAGAAAAACCCACCCGCTGCAGTGCCAAGAGATACTGTTCTCAACAGTGCCACAACCGCGCGGCGCACTCAGATTTTGAATACCCGCCCCAAGATGACATACAGAGAACAACAAAAAGCCGGTTGAATAGATTTCTATTTCTTAAGGGCACTGTTAGCGAGCTCCAGGGAAGGAGGTCCCTGACGACATTCGGTTTCGACAATCCAGATATCGGGATCAAAATTTTTCAGTTTGGCGATGTAGGCTTCGATTTGTTCTTCGGGCACCAAATTCAGTAGCGACTCAAATTTTCGATCATCAAATTCAGTGGTAATCAGGCTTTGGGGGGCTGGACCATAAAGGCAGAAAGTTTCATCCAGTCGGTTCTCTATAACATAAATTGCACCCGCTTCTGTTGCACCTTTTTTTGCAATGGTAGCAAATGCACCTCTGTCGCTTTCCCTGCGCAAAAATACAAATACCCAGATGTCAGCTGTTACACGCAATTAATTCTCCAGTAGTTCAAAAGGCTACTCCAGGAGCTAGCGGGGTTGGGGCCTGTTAGCCCTGAGTGAGCGCACCAACGCTCTCAAGTTTTCTAATCAGCGCCTTGTTTGGCAGGCCGGTGATCTTAAGATTGAATCTTTTTTGAAACTGCTCAATTGCCTTTTTCGTATTTTCACCCATAACCCCGTCAATTGCTACTTCGCGACTGCCGAAATTTATTAAACCCACCTGTATGCGTGCAATCATTCCCGGGTCTGGATTGCCGGAATTTGCAATGACCGGAGCTGCGACAGACGTTGGTGTATTAGTACTGCTGAGTTGCCCGACAGCATTTTCCAGTAACACGATTAATGGAGGGGATATGAGGCCGGGAACAGGCAGAATTTTTTGCTTTTCAAACTTCTTGATAGCAGCCTTGGTCAAGGGTCCATTCCTGCCATCGGCAGGTCCGGAATAAAGTTTTAATTTTTCAAGTAAATGCTGAACTTTCGCCACATCTTTAGCTGTGGCAACGTAAGAAGTGTTTTCGCTTCGGGCATTTGTTGATTGATGGGTATCAGGACGCAAGACAGGAACAGGAATTGGCGTGGCTGGATATTTTGATGTTTCAACACGCCGGACGGGAATAATACTTTGAGGAGCGGACTGAGCTGCTTTGCTTGTTTTGATTATGTCTGACTTCCAAAGCGGCTGAGGGTGATCTGCAGGTTGTTTTAATACTGCATTGGCAGCAAACACCGAATAGGCAAACAGAAACAATACTGTACCTGCTACCATGCTTTGATTGGCAGATACAAAATTACTCATTTGCTCGCGTATACTGCTTTTCATAATTCTATCGAACCATTCTGGATAATTCATTGCGGTCATTATGCATTTGGGTATTGGCCGGCTTTATTCGTATAACTGTGTCGCTGTCATCTGCCGGCACGGGATAGCTTAGCCCCAAAGATTGGGATAGCTGTACGCAGACCGTTGTTCCACTACCCAATTGACTTTCTATTTTCAAACTTCCGCCATGTAATTGTGCCAAGCCTTTAACTATTGAAAGTCCTAAGCCAGTCCCTTCATGCCTTCTCGACTTTTCGCCGTCGATTTGATGAAATGGCTCACCAAGACCTTCGAGATGCTCATTGGAAATGCCATCCCCCTGATCTGTGACTTTCAACTCAACCATTCTTCCAACACGAACTGCTGAAATGTAGATAGTTGTTTCCCTCTTGGAGAATTTGATCGCATTGGATAGCAGATTTAACAATATTTGCCGTAGCGCTTTGGAATCTGCTTCCAATAAAACAACTTTCTCCTGCTCACAAATGTGAAGGCTGACTTCTCGGTTTTTCGCCAGGGGATACATCATTGAGCAACAGGAACTGATGATTTGTGTCAGGTCGAGTTCTTCGGGATGGATTTCGTATTTTCCCGCCTCAATTTTGGATATATCAAGAATATCATTCACCACTTGCAGCAGATGCTGAGCGGAATCGTTTATCAGACCATGATATTCCTGCTGCTTTTCACCGTTGTTGGCAGGTAGCATTCCGCTTTTCAATATTTCTGAAAAACCAATTATAGCATTGAGAGGTGTGCGTAATTCGTGGCTCATATTGGCCAGAAATCTTGACTTGGCCAGGTTTGCTTTGTCCGCCAAATCACGTGCGGCCAGCATCTCGATTTCGAGGCTCTTGGCTGTGGAAATATCTTCAAGAAATATCAGTACAGAATCGCGGCGAGGCACTGGAACACATCGTATTTCAACCCAAAGCGGTGCTTCACAAAAAGACGATGAATTTAATACGCGAAATTCTTCAATTGCGGTTTTATCATCAGCCTCGCAATCGCTAACAGCCTTGAGTACTACTACCCGGTCTTGAACATGAACTGTTGAATTCACCCATTCCCTAAAACATTTAGTATCAATTGAGTTGAAATATTCACAACTTCCGCCAGCAACCTGCATCCATGTACCATTGCCATTCAAGCAGGAAACATTTGCTTTCATATTTTGCAGTACCAGGTCAGAGTCGAGCTCATGACACAAGGATGCTGGAGCCTTATGTTCGCACTGCGCGATATTGGCATTGGCAAACATCCGGGATGAAAATTCGGCAATGGTGGTGATTGCGGATTTCTTTTTCTTGCTACTCAAAACAACACTCATATGAAACTGTGTTAACCAGATCACACTATTCAGCTGCATCATTTAACGTAACCCTAAGCCAGGGTGGATTTTGGTATTTGGGGGCGGAATTTTCATCATTATACCGGCCTTTCGTGTGGCTTGGTTAACGAGCGGTTATAAGAAATTGGCAATACACGTTTTGGTAATGATAAAATTTGAATCAAATTGGAGGTATCTGGCAAATCGATCTTTCATTGGTTTCCCCTATAGGTGCCAATGACAATTTTTATTGAGGGATAGAAATGATTATTAGAACCATATTCTGGTTTTCACTTGTGGTGATGCTGGTGCCGGTCAAGAATGACCGACTTAATTTGCAGCGGGATACCGGGTCAGACCTCCAGACTTTCGCGTTTATCCAGGCTGTTGCCAGTGATGTTGGTGATTTTTGTATTCGAAATCCCGACTCTTGCGAAACAGCAATCGGATTGATGAAGCAATATGGGGGCCGTGTGCAGGCGCATGTGGTTAATCTCAGCGATATGCTGACAGCAGTTCCACCACCTGCGGGGGACGAGCAAATTATCACAGGCAGCATTAATCCGCGTCAATAAAGATCACACAATTGCTTGGCATTATGCACTATTATCAATATATCTTCATCAACATCAGAAATCGGCCTGGCTTATAGATAGATGAACCAGCGTCAGTTGTGAGATTGATAAATTGGACATTGAAAGCATAGTTGAAAACTTTGAATACCTTGATGACTGGGAAGATCGGTATAAATACCTGATCGAGCTGGGCAATGGCCTTGAAGAGTTTCCAGAAAGTGAACGTAATGGCGCAAACAAGGTCAATGGTTGCGTTTCGCAGGTTTGGATAACCAGCAAGATTGAAGAAGGAGCCGACCCCCTCGTGACGTTTAGAGGTTATTCGGATGCCCATATTGTTAGAGGTTTAATTGCAGTTACACTTGCGATTTTCTCCAATAAAAAAGCGAGTGAAATTGCAAGCACCAATGAAATTGAATATTTCAATAAAATAGGCTTGCAAGAGCACATCACTCCGCAACGTTCCAATGGATTGATATCGATGGTTAATCGAATCAAGAGTATTTCAGCGAACGTTTTACAAATTTCATAGTTGGCGTGGCCGATAATCTGCTGTCCCCCATTGGTCAATGGGGCGTTTGCGGTCGGCAAAACTGTATTTGGCTGACATTGTATAACCATAGTGCCGAGCCAAAATAGACAGGGCCATTTTGATAATCAGTTTTGCTGACCGGCTTGGCCAGTTGCGCTCTCGCTCAACGATTTCAAACCCTTTGAGGAAACAGCAAATATCGAGGGTCACGCCCGATAGTTCGGGGCCAATTATATTGATAGCTTTTTCAAGTCGTTTACGGGCATCTATGGCTATATCTGACATTTCGCCTGCTGCACTGCCGGAGCCAAATTTTGATCCGGTTGATACCGCTTCATTCCATCTCACCGTAATTGATGGCTGAAGGCCGGCCCTTTCAAAATCATTTCGCAGACGGTCACCGGCCTGATATTCCTGAATTGTAATATATGACAGTCCATTTTTTTGCTTACGACTATAGAGGCGTGCAAGAGGAGATTCTGCCGTATTTTTGATAACAGGGTGATGTTTATTGAAAATTCTGGTGGTGGATTGCTCTATCTGGCCATGTTGAGAAATATAAGGCTGGTGATCGCACAATTCGCGCTTAAGAAATGATATCCCAGCGCTAACAATCGAAATGCGTTGGTTGCAAGTCTGCACCAGCCCACTGGATTGCAGGTTTCTGAGTAATGACACCGGAAATATGCGATCGCACTTAGAGAGCTTCAATACCAATTGATCGCCATTGGCGGCAAAACTTACTCCTAAGCCACGATGATGCGACAATATTTTCAGAATCTGCGTGATGGACTTTCTATTTGAAGTATTTTTCACAGATAACAATCTCCATTGGAAGATTGGTTCGTCGAAAATCGAGCAAATTCATATCCAACCCAATGGGTGATCACGGCTGCCTCAGACACAAATTCTTCGACCATTGTGAGTTTTTCATCGAATATCCGATTGTCGCGGTGGTCTTCAATTACCCTGCAGGCATGGGCCACCGTTGTTCTATCTCTGTGAAAATATAGAGCAGCCTCACGGTAAGGAACGGAAAATGTAGTGTGCGCTATGTATATTGCAATCTGACGGGCTTGTGCAGCCTGAGCTTTGGCGCGTGTCTTACTCATTAATTCATGGATTGGAATCTGATAATATTTGGCTGTGAAAATTACTGAAAGATTGCAGAATTCTCTTATTCTCAACAGGTTCGGACAAAAACCATCTAATATTTCTTCGTTGTTAATTCCTGTAGTTTCACCGTTCGCTGGATTCGCAGACAGGGTGCCATATTTGGAACTCACCTTATTTAAAGAACATATCGATGCTCTTTCACTGATATTTGTTTCGTAATCCGCTAAATGCGCATTCATAATACTTACCTCCACAAAAAGGATTATATTCCTATTTTCCTCCAGGTAAAGCTGATGGGGATAAGTTTTTCAATTTTCATCGAAAGCATGGATATTGCGAACCTTTATCCTTAGTCCGCGCGTGTTTTGCCAACAGTAATTGAAAAAAACGCCTCGCTACCAATCAAGTTATCCCCACTGCCTCAAGTGAGTTGATCATCAGGTGAGATGAATTAATCAAACTGGTAGGTGAAATGCGAACAAAAACAGACATCAAAACCATGCAACTCAACTTGAATAAAGAAGCAAAGGAGTTTGTTAAAAAAGCTTCATTGAGCAGACCGGCGGATTACAACACAGAATCAATCCTGCTTCGGTTGACCGGTTATAAATTCGACAACCTGACCAGCACTGAACAAATATCAAAAGCAAAAATGGCGGTTGCCCATGCTTTGCTTTGTGAACGAAAAAAGGCACGAATGAAACGCTTTGACTATGATTTAAACCGGCATATCGCTCTGCATCAGGCGGGAAAAAGACTTGATGATATGAATAGTGCCACGGCCGTTTGAAAGGGAGGCATCTGAAACCACTTCGGGCATCGCATAAACGAAAAAAGCCGACATAATTGCCGGCCTTTTTCAATCGAATAATCGGTGAAATTACTTCTTGATTTTCGTACCCTTTTTTCGGCCCAGACCCATTTCGCGGGCAAGTCTGGAACGTGCTTCAGCGTAAGCAGGAGCTACCATTGGATAATCATGGCCAAGTCCCCATTTTTCCCGATATTCTTCGGGTGATAGATTATAGTGTGTTCTGATATGCCGTTTCAGGGATTTAAACTTCTTACCGTCTTCAAGGCAAATCAGGTAGTCTCGATGCAGGGATTTTTTTGGTGATACAGCCGGTTTTTGTTTGGCTGCAAGTGGCGCATTAGCCGCTGAATTCGCTGCTCCCAAAGCAACATGAACATCTGATATCAGGTTGGGTAAGTCGTTGAGCGAAACAGGATTGTTGCCTACATAGGCTGATACAACTTCTGCCGTCAATTCAATCAGGATAGAATTATCCATATCCGATTGCAATTGTTGGGTTTGATGGTTTTCCATTTTTTTCTCTTTTGTTGTTTTAGTAGGTATGCCAGCAACAAAGTTGTCTGGCAGGAAGCTAATTTCGATTGTTTTACATAAATGGTTTTTCGGAATTAAATGCTGTTGGTTGATCTAACCAGTGTGGGTAGGTTATTTGCCAATCATGCATTTGACACTGCATTCTAACACTCACGCTTGATTGTCAACCACCCAGTACGTGCAAAACATGGCAATTATTAGTTTCTACTGCAGTACTCGGTAAGAATTGGTGATCTACTGTACCTCTCAAAATATTCGCTCACGACAAAATGATCTAAATTTGCTATTTGACACTTTACCATACGTCAACTAATTCTCAAATCTTGCAATGTCAACATGAGCATTCTATAAATCAGGTTGTATATAATTCTCAATTTTGAAATTCTTGCGCATTTCGAACAGCTTGGGAGCAACTGCGAATCTGAATTGAGAATTTTACTTGCATCTGCTTTCAATTCACTCCAGCTTTGAGCGCGCATACGATTTATATTGCTGGAGATTTGTTATGGTCAAAATTGAGAAACCTGAAAGTGAATGGCGTGAAAAACTATCGCCGGAGCAATACCGTATCACTCGCAAGCATGGCACAGAACGGGCATTCAGCGGGCCGCATCAAAATGAAAAAAGGGATGGAAACTTTTCTTGTGTGTGCTGCGGCAAGGACTTATTCGAAACTAAAACAAAATTTGATTCTGGTACCGGCTGGCCCAGTTTTTATGCCCCCAAGGCACAAGACAGCGTTAGTGAACATGATGATCGCGGATTATTCTCAAGGCGAACAGAAATAAGGTGCGCTGATTGTGATGCACACCTTGGACACGTTTTTAAAGATGGTCCGCAACCAAGCGGATTACGTTATTGTATGAATGGGCATGCATTATCATTTAGGCCTGAAAACGATGAGTAGAATTATGCGCTTTGAACCAGGCAAGGTTTCGCCACCAATCGCTGAACGCCGTAGTATCACCAGCACAATCCATGACATTTCCCGTGAGGATGATTATGGGTGGTTACGGGCTGAAAACTGGCAGCAGGTGATGCGCGACCCTGATGTTCTTGCTGCAGATATGCGCAATTATCTGGAAGCGGAAAACGAGTATCAGCATGAACAGATGGCCGATACGGCTTCACTTCAAAGTGAATTATTCGATGAAATGAAAGGCCGCATCAAGGAAGATGATTCTTCCATACCGATGAAGGATGGTGAGTGGGCCTATGGTGTAACATTTGTCACCGGAGGAGAACATGCCAAGTTCATTCGTGTTCATGTGGCGGGTGAAGAAAAAAACACTATTCTGGATGGCGACAAGGAAGCCGAAGGCTTTAGCTATTTTCGTATTGGTGCAGTAACCCACTCTCCCAACCATAAATTTGTCGCCTGGGCATGTGATGATAACGGCTCTGAATATTATACCATCAAGTTTCGCAACCTCGACACGGGCGTCGATTTGGACAAAACCGTTCCGGAATCCAATGGCGGAGGGGTATGGACAAAAAACAGTGATGGCTTTGTCTATTGTCATCTTGATGATAATCACCGGCCTTCAAAAATGTTTTTTCATAACCCCGCGAAACCTGGTGATAGCGATGTGCTGATTTATGAAGAGCGCGATGCCGGGTTTTTTATGAGTGCGTCCAAAAGCCAATCCGGGGACTGGATAATTGTCGATATCCATGATCACCAGACTTCGGAAGCCTGGCTGTTACCGGCCCAAAACCCTCTGGCAACGATGCAAATTGTTGCAAAAAGAGAAACCGGCATCGAATATTCAATCGATGAGGGCAAGGGAATATTGTATATCCTTACCAATCGTGATGATGCCAAGGACTTTAAAATTGTTACTGCAGGTGCTGAAAACCCGGGCATTGAAAACTGGCGCGATCTTGTTGCCCACAAACCTGGTCGTTTGATTTTAAGCCATGGTATTTATGCAAACCATCTCGTGTGGCTGGAGCGAGAAAACGGACTGCCTCGCATTATAGTATTTCGCCTCAGTGACGGTGCGCAGCACGCAATTGAATTCGATGAAGAAGCCTATTCCCTTGGTCTTAGTGGGGCTTATGAATTTGATACCGATGTCATTCGATTTACCTATTCATCAATGACCACCCCCTCACAATCATACGAATACAACATGGAAACACGCGAGCGGCGGTTGCTTAAAACTCAAGAAGTGCCTAGCGGCCACAACATTGCTGATTATGTAACCAGGCGCGTCCAGGTCCCGGCCGCCGACGGGGAGCTGGTTCCCGTATCGCTGCTATTTCACAAAGATACGCCAATCGATGGCAGTGCACCTTGTTTGCTTTATGGTTATGGAGCCTATGGCATGTCGATGCCTGCGGCCTTCAATACCAATATTCTTTCACTGGTTGATCGCGGATTTATCTATGCCATTGCGCATATCAGAGGGGGTAAGGAGAAAGGGTTTGACTGGTACGACAAGGGGCGTCGCCAGTTCAAAACCAACAGTTTTACTGATTTCATTAGCGCTGGTGAATATCTGGCGGAACAAAAATATACGGGCGTGGGCAAAATTGTGGCGCATGGCGGCAGTGCGGGTGGAATGTTAATGGGGGCGGTGGCCAATATAGCACCACATTTGTTTGCCGGGATTATCGGCGAAGTTCCCTTCGTCGATGTTCTCAATACCATGCTTGATGAAACACTCCCGCTAACGCCACCTGAATGGCCGGAATGGGGGAACCCCATCACAAGCAAGCAGGACTACCTGAATATCGCTTCCTATTCTCCCTATGACCAGGTTCGCGCAATGGACTACCCGCCAATATTGGCGATAGGCG
>JAKISV010000034.1 GCA_021648425.1 Rhizobiaceae bacterium | reverse complement strand
GAAAACTATGGATATCTCGGTTTATTCCTTCACAGCTGTGGCGCAGCGGGCTGAAAAACTGATGGATGAAGGCGGCTCGATGTTGACGCTTACCTATTATGGGGCGGAAAAAGTCATGCCTAACTATAATGTCATGGGCGTGGCAAAAGCGGCCCTTGAAGCATCTGTGCAATATCTGGCAGTTGATCTTGGCAAACAGAACATTCGTGTGAATGCAATTTCCGCCGGGCCAATCAAGACGCTCGCGGCTTCGGGCATTGGTGATTTTCGTTATATCCTGAAATGGAATGAATATAACTCACCACTGCGGCGCACGGTGACGATTGATGAAGTTGGTGATGCGGGGCTTTATCTGCTGTCGGATATGTCACGCGCAGTAACCGGTGAAGTACATCATGTGGATTCGGGCTATCATGTGGTTGGTATGAAATCAGTCGATGCGCCGGATATTTCGGTGGTTTAGAGAATGACAAACCCAACAATCTACTACATTCGCCACGGACAAACCGACTGGAATGCCGAATTTCGGTTTCAGGGCCAACGTGATATTCCGCTCAATGCTCTTGGCCAGAAACAGGCTAATGAGAACGGACGCAAGTTGCATGAGCTGATTGGGAGCGGTGAAGGGTTGGATTTTATTTCGAGCCCGCTGGGGCGTACCCGTGAAACGATGGAGCGGGTGCGTATTGCCATGGGGCTTGCGCCCAAAGACTATCAGATTGAACAACGGCTGATTGAGATTTCCTATGGTGACCTTGAAGGGCGTACACTGGAAGATTTGAAGGCAAACGAAAACGAGCGTCATCGTTATCGCAAAGCCAATGCCTGGGAATTCCAGCCGGTTGATGGTGAAAGCCACGAAATGGTATTGGGCCGTGTTGCCGAGTGGCATTCTTCTTTGCGCGGTGATTGTGTTGTCGCAGCCCACGGTGCTGTTGGCAGGGTGGTTCGATATTATCTGCTTGGACTGGACAAGCAGGAAGCGGCGCGATTTGCCTTTCCCCAAGATAAAATTTGTATTCTTCGCAAGGGCGAAGAGCAATTTGTTTGACGTCAGGGTGCGCGTGATTTACCTGTTGGCGGTATTTTGATCATTGTGAGAAAGTGCATCCATGTCATTTAACACATTTGGCCACATGTTACGTGTGACTTCCTGGGGCGAGAGCCATGGGGAAGCGATTGGCTGTGTTGTCGATGGATGCCCTCCCGGCATTGAGTTTCAACTGGCGGAAATTCAGGCGTGGCTTGATAAAAGAAAACCCGGCCAATCGCGTTTCACTACCCAGCGGCGTGAAGCTGATCAGGTGAAGATATTGTCTGGAGTGCTTGCCAGGGAAGGTGCAAAAGATGTGCTGATTACAACCGGCACTCCGATTTCCATGCTGATTGAAAATACCGACCAGCGCTCGAAAGATTATAGCGAAATCAAAGAAAGCTATCGCCCGGGCCATGCGGATTTTACCTATGATGTGAAATATGGCATTCGTGATTATCGCGGTGGCGGGCGGTCTTCTGCCCGCGAAACTGCAGTTCGCGTGGCGGCGGGTGGCATTGCGCGCAAAATTGTCAGCGGATTGAATGTGCGCGGCGCACTGGTGCAGATTGGGAATAAGAAAATCAACCGCGACAACTGGGACTGGGATGAGGTAGACAAAAATCCGTTCTTTTGCCCGGATAAAAAAATGGCCGCCCAGTGGGAAACCTATCTGGATAAAATTCGCAAAAGCGGCTCGTCTATTGGTGCGGTTGTAGAGGTGGTGGCTGAAGGTGTGCCGCCTGGCCTTGGCGCGCCGGTTTATGCAAAGCTGGATCAGGATATCGCCTCACATCTAATGTCGATTAATGCTGTAAAGGGCGTGGAGATCGGCAACGGTTTTGAGGCCGCAACGCTTTCAGGTGAAGAGAATGCCGATGAAATGCGCGCTGGCAATGAGGGCAGTCCGAGGTTTTTGACGAATAATGCCGGCGGCATTCTTGGCGGCATTTCCACTGGTCAGCCAGTAGTTGCCCGTTTTGCGGTAAAGCCGACTTCGTCCATATTGAACATGCGCAAAAGCATCAATGCTCAGGGCGAGGAAATTGATGTGCAAACTAAAGGCCGCCACGATCCTTGTGTGGGGATTCGTGCTGTGCCTATTGGGGAAGCGATGGTTGCCTGCGCAATTGCGGATCATTTTCTACTGCACCGTGGCCAGACTGGCCGTATTTAGCAATTCCAGAAAAGAGTAATTTATGACCTATAATCAGGCAGATACGGTTGCTGCTATCAAGGCGTTTGAGGCCGGGGAGATTGTTGTTGTAGTTGATGATGATGACCGCGAGAATGAGGGTGATCTGATTGTGGCGGCGGTGCATTGCACAGCAGAAAAAATGGCTTTTATCATTCGCCATACCAGCGGCATCGTTTGTGCGCCAATGACACCGGGCGATGCAAAGCGCCTTAACCTGGCACCGATGGTGGCGCAAAACGATGCGCCCCATGCGACGGCTTTTACCGTGTCGGTGGATTATCGCCATGATACAACCACGGGAATTTCGGCAGCCGAGCGCAATTCAACCGTTCGCGCGCTGGCAAACCCCAATGCGGGTGCGGTTGATTTTGTGCGGCCGGGGCATATTTTCCCGCTGGTGGCACGCGAGGGCGGAGTATTGATGCGTTCGGGCCACACAGAAGCAGCGGTGGATTTGTGTAAACTGGCAGATTTGCCCGCTGTTGGTGTCATCTCAGAACTGGTCAATGATGACGGCACTGTCATGCGAGGGCAGCAGGTCAATGATTTTGCTGCAAAAAACAACCTTTTGGTAATCTCGGTAGCTGACCTGATTTCCCATCGTCAGCGCCAGGAAAGTCTGATTGAGCGGGTTGAAGAATTTGAGGTGGAAACGCCTTACGGCAAGGCGCGGGCAATCACATATAAGACGCCCTGGGATCCAATGCATCATGTGGCGATGGTATTTGGTGATATTCGTGATGGAACAAAAATTCCCGTTCGCCTGCATGTTGAATCGGTATTGGGCGATGTTTTCGGCACATCCAATGCACTGAAACAGGCAATGGATATTATCGGTGATAAAGGTCGTGGTGTGGTTGTTTATCTGCGTGAAGGTTCGGTTGGTGTTGCAAAAACCGGCAGTTGGGAAAGTATTGCGATGAGCGCGGAACAGGAAGATCACGCATCTGCGAAAAATCGTGAAGGGGAATGGCTTGAAATTGGTCTGGGAGCTCAGATAGTAAAGGACCTGGGAATCCAGTCGATTGAACTGATTGCCAGCCGTGAACGCCATTATGTGGGTCTTGACGGTTTTGGCATTGAAATCAGCGATACTTTGTTGAGCGAATAAGCAAGGAATACCAAATGCGATTAATATCATTACTTGCGATCATATTATTCGCCGGCACGATTTATCCCTGGGAATATGCCCGGGCTCAACAAGCCGGAGCTATTTGGAAAATTGAGCAAACTGATCCTTCATCGCTGCCAAAAGAAATTGTCGCAGATACAAGAGCGCTCGCCATCGACGGCATCCCGGATGGTCGCATTGCCACCGGCGGTGACGGGGCGACCATTCGTCAAGCATGGTATTCGCGCCCGACAAAACGCTTAACGCATGGAATTTTAGGTGATGCAATTGAAGGCGGTTCACTGGTTGTGATCACGCAGCGCGGCATCAAGCTAAAATACCGATTGCCCGAGAGTGACGTATTTGAGGACCTCACTCCACGGCTGGTTGACTTGGATGGCGATGGAAAAACTGAAATCATCACCATTCAAACCAGCCTGTTTGCGGGTGCAGCACTTGTCATTTATCAGGTGAATGGCAATGCACTGGTTCGCGCGGCGCGTAATGGGTATATCGGCCAGCCCAATCGCTGGCTGAATGTGGCCGGGATTGAATATTATACCGGCAATCGCACACCGGAAATTGCCATTGTTGTCACGCCGCATATTGGCGGACGGCTGGATTTATACAAGTTTACAGGCGGCAGGCTGGTGCGCCTGTTTTCTGAGCAGGGGTTCTCCAACCATCTGATTGGGGCGACTGAACAAAGGCTTTCAGCCAGTTTTCTGGCATCGGGTGGTAAATCGGTCAATCTCGCTTTGCCCTCAGACAGCAGGAAAAATCTGCGTATTATGTCCGTTGACGCGTCGGGCTGGCAGCAAATCGGCAATGTTGCCCTGCCCTCACCCATTGATAAGGCGATTGGTGTTGAAGGTTCCGGCGACAATGTCAGGTTTACAGTGGGGCTGGTCGATGGCAGTGTATATTCTGTATTCCAGCAACAATAAGAATAACGAATTTCCGGCCTGAAATGACTACCCGCCTCTATACTCATGAAATTCACCTCCAGCACGTAACACCTGCGGGTCATCCTGAACGTGTTGACCGGTTGAAAGTGGTTGCCGAGAGCCTCGCTGCACCCCAGTTTGATGATCTTGTGCGCAAACCTTCTGTTATGGTCGATGAAGCGCTGTTTGAACTGGTTCATCCGGCGGGTTTTATCAAAGCGATACGTTCTTCGATGCCTGAAGAGGGATTTGCCACACTGGCTGAAGATACGCATATCAGTGCCAAAAGCTGGGAATCCGTCACGTATGCGGTAGGGGCAAGTCTGGCGGCTGTTGATGCGGTATTTGAAAAAAAGGCACACAATGCTTTTTGTGCCATTCGCCCGCCGGGCCATCATGCGGAAAAAGCGACTGCAATGGGGTTTTGCCTGGTAAATAATATTGCCATTGCCGCACGTTATGCCCAGGAAAAACACGGGGCTGAGCGGGTGGCGATTGTTGACTGGGATGTTCACCATGGCAATGGCACCCAGGATATCTTCTTCGAAGACCCCAGCGTGCTTTTTGCCTCCACCCACCAGATGCCGCTTTATCCGGGGACAGGCAAAGAGAATGAAACGGGGGTTGGCAATATTTTCAACACACCGTTGCGCGAAAATGATGATGGCAGCGTTTTCCGCGATGCATTTAATGCCCGCATACTACCCGCTGTCGAGAATTTTGCACCTGATCTGATTTTGGTATCGGCAGGATTTGATGCCCATTACCGCGATCCACTGGGTGGATTGAAGCTGATAGATGATGATTTTGACTGGGCAACGGGAAAATTGATGGAACTGGCTGCGAGATTTTGCGATAACCGCCTCGTCAGCCTGCTGGAAGGCGGTTATGACTTGCAGGGGCTTGGCGAATCTACCGCAGCTCATGTAAACCGACTGATGCGTGGATAATTCAGGAAATAGAAAATATGGCTGAAGAAAAAATTGAGAATCTGAACTTTGAACAGGCTTTGGCTGAGCTTGAAAAAATCGTCGGCAGCCTGGAACAGGGCAATGTCCCTCTGGAACAGTCGATTGAGATTTACGGGCGTGGTGAGGCGTTGAAAAAACATTGCCAAACTTTGCTCAAAGCGGCTGAGGACAAGGTTGAAAAAATCAGACTGAATGCCGATGGCAGTGCTGGCGGCACCGAACCTCTCGATAAAGACTAAGGGTATGCATATTTTCGCTGATATTTGCTCACAGGGATTGTAATCAGCAGAAGTGAGGCCTATTCCTGTTGCATTAGCCCAACCATAAATTGGTGCCACCATTGACCCCAAAACCAGACACCCCATTGCTGGATACTATTGAGAAACCTGCTGACCTGCGAAAGCTTGAAGATAGCCAGCTTCGCCAGTTGAGCGATGAATTGCGGCTGGAGCTGATTGATGCGGTATCAACAACCGGCGGCCATCTGGGGGCCGGTCTTGGGGTTGTTGAATTAACCGTTGCTTTGCACCATGTTTTTAATACGCCCGATGATCGCCTGATCTGGGATGTTGGACACCAGAGCTACCCGCATAAAATCCTGACAGGCAGGCGTGATAAAATTCGCACTCTTCGACAAGAGCACGGTCTTTCAGGATTTACCAAACGCGCTGAAAGTGAATACGATACTTTTGGTACCGGGCATTCCTCCACTTCAATTTCTGCCGGTCTTGGCATGGCGGTTGCTGGCGAGATGGATGGCAAAGATCGCAACGTAGTCGCAGTGATAGGCGATGGGGCAATGTCAGCGGGAATGGCCTATGAGGCCATGAACAATGCGGGAGCATTGGATGCACGGCTGATTGTTGTGCTCAATGACAATGACATGTCGATTGCCCCTCCCACGGGTGCGATGAGTGCCTACCTGGCCAGGCTGGTTTCGGGCAAAACTTATTTAACTTTGCGCGAAACGATAAAACAACTGACGGCACAATTGCCGAAGTTCTTCTATGACAAGGCGCGCAAAACCGAGGAATATGCGCGGGGGTTCTGGACCGGTGGCACGTTGTTTGAGGAACTGGGGTTTTATTATGTTGGCCCGATTGACGGGCATAATCTGGAACATCTGTTACCGGTATTGCGTAATGTTCGCGATGCAGGTGTCGGGCCAATTCTGGTGCACGCCATTACACGCAAGGGCAAAGGCTACGCACCGGCAGAAGAGGCAAATGACAAACACCATGCGGTTTCAAGGTTTGATGTCATTACCGGAGCGCAAGCCAAACCAACACCCAATGCGCCAAGCTATACCAAAGTGTTTGCCCAGGCTCTGGTGGAAGAAGCAAAACTCGATGAAAAAATTGTTGCGGTAACAGCGGCTATGCCATCGGGTACGGGGCTTGATTTATTCGGCGAGAATTTTCCCGAACGCCTGTTTGATGTGGGCATTGCGGAACAACATGCAGTAACATTTGCGGCGGGCCTGGCGTGTGAAGGTTATAAACCGTTTGCAGCAATTTATTCGACATTCCTGCAACGCGCCTATGACCAGGTTGTGCATGATGTATCCATTCAACAACTGCCCGTGCGCTTTCCTATTGACCGGGCAGGTTTTGTCGGGGCGGACGGGCCAACCCATGCGGGTTCCTTTGATGTGGGGTTTCTGGCAGCGCTGCCCAATTTTGTGGTAATGGCGGCCGCTGATGAAGCGGAACTGAAACATATGGTGGCAACCGCTGCCGCTTATGATGAAGGCCCGATATCGTTTCGTTATCCGCGCGGAGAGGGCGTGGGTGTGGATTTGCCGGAGCGTGGTGAAATACTTGAAATCGGCCGTGGGCGCATTGTACGCGAAGGCACAAAGGTTGCGTTGTTATCTTTTGGCACAAGGCTACAGGAATGTTTGAATGCGGCTGAAGAACTCGATTCATGCGGCCTGTCAACAACGGTGGCCGACGGTCGATTTGCCAAGCCGCTTGATGCCGAGTTGATCAATGCACTGGCCAGGGATCATGAGGTTTTGATCACAGTTGAAGAAGGCAGCATCGGCGGCTTTGGCTCCCATGTGACCAACCACCTGCTAAACAACGGACTACTCGGCAGCGGCCTTAAATTCCGCACTCTGTTCACACCCGACACCTATGTCGAACATGCCTCACCTGAGGTGATGTATACCAGCGCAGGCCTTGATAGTGAGGGCATCGTCAAAAAAGTATTCTCGCTACTGGGTAAACAGCGCATTGAGTTGCAAGATATTGGCGCGTAGATAAAGAGGGTGAATTGAACACGATCAGGCAAATACCAGGCAAGCTAACAGCACTTGGCCTGGCGACTATTATCTTAATATTGGCTAGCCCTTTTGCAGTGAAAGCTCAAACTTTTGGCGATCTGATAATCTCGAAATCCTGGATTCTTGCCCCGCCGCGCGCCGCCAAGGTAGCGGGTGGTTTTCTTGTCATCACCAACAATGGATTACAGGATGAGACATTAACAGCAGTCCAGTTTGATGGAGCAAAAAAGGCTGATATTCATGCAATGAAAATTGAAGGCGGCGTGATGAAAATGCGGCCGTTAAAAGATGGAATCACAATTCCAGCCGGTAATTCCGTAAAACTAAAACCCGGCGCTACTCACCTGATGCTAATGGGATTATCTGTACCAATTGAGGACGGGAAATCCTTCCCCCTCAAACTTACCTTTGCCAATGTCGGCGAAATAACGGTGGAATTTCCTGCGCTTTCAAGGGCAAAAGGAAAATTACTGATGAAGGATGGAAATTAAGTTGATGCGTAAATTGCGTTTTTTCCTTTGGGGTGCGGTGTTCTTTGCCGCTATTGGATCACTCTATCTGTACTCGATGACAGGCACCAATCAGCAACCAAACACATTGTTGAGTGGCGGGAAACTTGGTGATGAGTTCACGCTCATGCGCCATAATGGCCAGCCCATTAGCGACAAAGACCTGTTAGGCAAACCCCATGCGATTTTCTTCGGCTTTACCAGTTGCCCGGAAGTTTGTCCCTCAACACTTTATGAAATTACCACCTGGCTTGATGAATTGGGAGAAGACGCTGATCGTATCGGGGTTTATTTCATAACGGTTGACCCTGAGCGGGACACACAGGAAATACTGGCGGAATACATGGAATCATTTGATTCAAGAATAATCGGGATAACCGGTGATAAAGCAAAGGTTGAGCAAACATTGCGTTCTTATAAAGTTCACTTTGAACGGGTGGAACTTGATGATGGTGATTATACCATGGATCATACAGCGACGATTTATCTGTTAAATTCTGAAGGAACGTTCGTGCGCAGTATTGCTTATGGTGAGAACAGCCAAACAGCAGTGGCCAAATTGAAACTGATGCTGAATTAATGATCTGCTAACCATTCTTCTTTGCCCTTCTCTAATTATGATGACGCATAATAATGCGATGTCAGGGATGACGGATAGGGGAATGAACGATGATAAAATCAGTTGTTTTGGCAATTTCTGCGGGTTTGGTGATGCTAGTGCCTGCCCAGGCCCAGAATATTGACCGTTATGATAAAAACATTGAGGAAGCAGCAGTAAAACATGTGGCTGAAAATATTGGCGAACTGCGTGGTCTTATCCTTGTCGAAACGAACGATGTGTTTGTGAAAGTTGAAAGTTTTAACCCAAAACTCAGAAATAAAACAATAATAAACCCCCCACCCTATCGTAAATCCTGGCAACCTGATCCGGTTATGAAGCCATTGCCGCCGATGGTTATGTCTTATGGGATTGACCCGTTTGTTACCGGTGTTCCTTTCAAGTTCGATTCTAAAGGTCGACCTATGTCAAATCATCAGGAATATCCGCGCCCAACGGCAATGTCTGTGGCCAAAAGCCTGATTGAGGCAATTGAGATCAACCCATATCCTGGTGAATAATAGAACCATTGAGCTTGCCTTTAATGGTAGCGCGCTCACCTGGTGACTGGTTTATTAGCCAGACCAGGATAGATGGCGGGCAATTAAATTTGCACCATCCCCGATTTGCGGTAGAGATGGCAATCGAGAATATTGTGGTGGTGGAAAGACATTTATGAATGACATCCTGAAAATAGAGATGCTTGGCCACCGTGGCGATGGCGTGGCAAATACGTCAAAGGGCCGCGTATTTGTACCCTTTGCTCTTGGAGGCGAACGTGTCGAGGTCAGGGGTAATTCAACACGCCGCGAACTGATTGGTGTTTTGGATCCCTCGCCGGATAGAGCCGCGCCAATTTGCGAATATTTTGGCACTTGTGGTGGTTGCCAGCTTCAACATTTTGCAAAAGAGCCTTATCTGGAATGGAAACAAGACCTTGTTGATGAGGCATTGGCCGGCCTAGACATTGAAGTTCGCTCAGAACCGATAGTTTCATTTGAAAATGCAAAACGGCGGCGGGTCGTTTTTACCGCGTGCCATACCAGTGACGGGGTGGCATTAGGCTTTTTAAAACGAGGTACTAACGACATTGTCGGCCTTGGCAAATGCCCGATAATAAAAGAGGGAATTTCAAATAGTATAGAAACTATCAAGCAAATCATCAGGCCCATTCTACCAGCTAAAGGCAACAGCAGTATTCATGTGCTGGAGTGCAAAAACGGGTTGGACATTCAGGTGGAATCTGAAGGAAAACTGAACGAAGGTGGCAGGCAATCAGCTGTACGTTTAGCGCTTGAGGCGAAAATATCGCGGCTTTCATTTGGCGATGAAACGCTGGTCGAAACAAAGCGACCAAACCTGACTGTTGGCCTTGCTTGGGTATCACCGCCGCCGGGGATATTTGTTCAGGCAATGCGGGAGGCGGAGTTGCACATAAGTGAACTGGTTTGTGCCCATCTTAAAGGATGCAAAAAAGTTGCGGACTTGTATTGCGGTATTGGTACGTTTGCTCTGCGGTTGGCTGAAAATTCTATGGTCTTAGCCTGTGAGAGCGAGCAAAGCGCACTTGATGCGCTGGACGAAGCCTGGCGGGGAACAGGCGGTCGATTGAAGTCCATCACATGCGAAAAGCGCGATTTGTTCATCCGCCCGGTGATGGCGCTGGAATTGAAAAAAATACAAGGGGTGGTTTTCGACCCGCCAAGAGCGGGAGCACTGCCACAGGCCAGGCAGTTGGCGTTATCGAAAGTCAGAAAGATTGCCGCTGTCTCCTGCAACCCCAACTCGTTGGCACAGGATCTGGAATGCTTGATTGAGGGTGGGTTTCGAGTTGTAAGCATCACGCCGATTGACCAGTTTGTTCATACTCCCCATGTGGAAGTGGTCGTACTGCTGGAGCGATAGGCACCCGAAAATAGAATCAGAACCTGAAATTAATCATCGTCATCATCAAGACTTACGGGTAATTTGTGGGCAACACCCTGATGGCAATCGATACATGATTTTCCATCCTTGATGCCCTGTTGCATTTTTTCTGATGCGCGTCTGCTTTGTTTAGCGAAGTCCATAGTTTCGTCGGTGTGGCAGTTTCGGCATTCTCGCGAGTCATTCTTTTTCATCGAAGCCCAGACCCGTTCTGCAAGCTCCAGGCGTTTGGCTTCATATTTTTCCGGCGTGTCGATTGTACCCATGATTTTGTGATAGAGTTCGCCGGTTGCCTGGATTTTCCTAATTACCTTGGGTATCCATTCTTTAGGAACGTGGCAATCAGAGCAGGTTGCACGTACACCGGAAGCGTTGGAATAATGGACGGTTTTTTTGTATTCTTCAAATACCGTCGAGCGCATTTCGTGGCATGAAATGCAAAACTCCTGAGTGTTGGTATATTCCATAGCGGTATTAAATCCGCCCAGAAACAGGACGCCTCCAATGCCGCCGATAATGAATATTGTTCCCAGGGCCAGACTTTGTGCGGGACGCCAGAACCAGCGCCAGATCTTTTTCAACATGAATCCACCAATCGTGTTTGGGTTTTCGCGCCAGCTTTAGTGCTGGCGCGAAATTTTAATTGGCTATTTTTCTGTCGGCAATGTTGCCAGGTGGGCCATGAGATCCAGGGTAATCTGGTGATCAAGAACCCGCAGTGCGGTCATTTGCTCGGCTGGCTGCCCATTGAGAATTTTGTGCAAAACCTCCCACGGATTGCCCAATTGTTTGGCAAGCGTCTTCTTCATGTCATCAGGCTTGTCGCCATTGGCGCCGTGGCACTGGGCACATAAAGAGGCATAGTATCTTTCGCCAAGTTTAGCATCTGCGGGATTGGCGGCTTTGGCGGAATAGTCGATATATTTGCGCATATCGATTTGCCCCTTGGATACGAACATAGCCAGATCCTGAAAATCTGCCTCATCCATCAGGCCGGAGTACTGGTGGGTATCATCCTTCATGATAGCGACAATCTTTGCGGGATCAGCACCCGCCATGGCGTTGACGCCTTTGATACCGGTTAGATAAGAACCCGAGCCATAGGCACCGTCAACGCCCTGATAATCCCAACCGTGGCAGGATTTGCAGCGCCAGGTGACATCATTTTTCTTCTTTGTATTGGCAGCGGGCCAGGCGGGATGATTTTGCGTTGGTTTTTCTGCTTTGATAACCGCAAACCACTTGTCGTAAAGTTTTGCCCCGCGAATAATAGACGCGTCATTTTCTGCATTTGCCGGTAAAGCAAATAATGAAACTGCGACAAATATGGCAATGGTGGTGAGGGAAGTCAGCATTCGAATTGCAATAGTCATAATCACACTCCAAATCGATATAGCGTCCCTCCACGCAAGCTCACTTCCTGCGAGATTGCACAGTTATAATATTAGCAACGAAGGTGCGTAGCATTGACTTGGGTCAAATGATAATCAGGCGGCAGGTATTTCAGTTGCTAATATGCAAACTGACGTAAATTCATCGCGCCATAAAATCCATAAACGCCTGTTTTGCTTCATCTGAGCCCAACCGCTCTTTGAACAGCTCGGCCTCCGTGCGCATTTGCGCGAGGATATCGGTACGGTCACCACGGATCAGGCTTCTGGATATTTCGAGTGCCCGGGGTGGTTTGGCAGCGATGGTTTTGGCGACGATTGTGGCTTTGGTTTCGAGGCCTTCGCTTTCAACCACGGTATTGACAAAGCCTGCGCGGATCGCGTCAGCGGCTGAAAATTTGCGACCCATGGCCAGCATTTCAAAGGCGCGGTGGTGGCCCATCAGGCGCGGGGCAATCAGGCTGGAACCGGCTTCAGGAACAAGTCCCAGATCAACAAATGGCGTGTGGAATGTGGAGATTGATGAGGCGGCGACATAATCGCAGTGCAGCAGCATGGTGGTGCCAACACCAATTGCCAGCCCGTCAACGCCAGCCACCATGGGTTTTTTGGCGATAATGATACGTTCGAGGAATTCAAATACGGCCAGTGAACCACGCTCACCGCCGGACATGGCAATTTTGGCAAAATCGACGATGTCATTGCCTGCTGAAAATGCCCCGGGCTGGCCCAAAAACAAGATGCAGCGCACATCATCATTGCTGTTTGCTTCATCTATGGCATCGGCCATGGCCTGATACATTTGCGCGGTGATGGCGTTCTTTTTCTCCGGGCGGTTGAGGCGGATGATTTGCACGCCCTCTTCGCTTGAAGATTCGATATGATTATCCAAACCGGGGGCCTCGCTGGTCATTGGGAATATAACTGATCTGAGGCAATTGCCAGGCTATCAGCGCCTTTGATTACCGTGTCTTTTAGTGCGGAAGTCTGTCCCAGCAGGTTTTGTGCATAAAACCGGGCAAGATCGCGGGATTTTTTGCTACCTTGGGCAAGGCCGGCCTTTGCCAACCCTATGCCACCGCTGGTGAGGCCGAACATTGATTGATAAGGCGTGGCTCCGGCAAGAACACCCTGGGTATTTGCTGCAGCTTGTTGTTGCTGCAACCATTTGGTGGCTTCGCGCAGATCCTCCAATGAATTTGCCAGTAAATCGGCGGTGGAGCCAAATCCGGGTTCATTAGTGGCGCGCACCGCTTCTATTGTTTCGCTTAGCTCATCGAAATATTCGCTAACCGCTTCACCACCGCGCATGGGCAGTTTGCGGGTGACCAGATCGATGGCCTGAATGCCGTTCGTACCTTCATAAATCGGATTGATACGCGCATCACGCAAAAATTGCGCGGCGCCTGTCTCTTCTATGAAGCCCATGCCGCCATGGACCTGGACGCCGATTGAGGCCACTTCGACACCGGCGTCAGTTGAAAAAGACTTGGCAACGGGGGTGAGCAGGTTTACCCGTTCACTCCACATTTTTGCCGCTTCCTGATCGCCTACGTTTGCTGCTGCTTTGCTCATGTCGGCGGCATGGGCGCAGGTATAGCAAATTCCTCTTGAGGCCTGCACCAGTGATTTCATCGTCAGGAGATTTCGAGCAACGTCGGGATGCATGACGATGGGTGCCATGCCTTTTCCATCATACCCTTGCGCAAAGCCCTGGGTGCGCTCGTTGGCATATGCAAGCGCATGTTGATAGGCAGCTTCGCCGATGGCAACACCCTGCACTCCCACATGCAGACGCGCATTGTTCATCATGGTGAACATGCAATTGAGGCCGCGGTTTTCCTCACCGACGAGATAGCCGATTGCGCCTGGTTGTTGCAACTCGCTGGCAGGGCAATTGTCACCAAAGATCATTACGCAGGTGGGTGATGCATGAATGCCAAGTTTGTGCTCAAGGCTTTGACACAATACATCGTTGCGTTTACCCGGTGTGCCATCGGAATTGACCAGAACTTTTGGCACTAAAAACAGAGAAATACCGCGCGTACCCTCAGGTGCGCCCGGCAATCTGGCTAACACCAGATGACAGATGTTTTCAGTCAGATCATGTTCGCCATAGGTGATAAATATTTTCTGGCCAAAAACCCGGTAACTGCCATCACCCGCAGGTTCGGCTCGAGAGGTCAGTGCCGCCAGATAGGAACCCGCCTGCGGCTCGGTGAGGTTCATCGTGCCCATCCACTGACCGGACACCATTTTTTCCAGATAAATATCCTTTAGTTCCTGTGAACCGTGCGTCTCGATAGCATCAACTGCGCCAGCAGTCAGCAAGGGTGCCAGACCAAAGGCCATGGCGGCGGAGTTCCACATTTCACTTACCGCTACTGACAACATGGTAGGCAGGCCCTGACCGCCATAGGCTTCAGGTCCGGTCAATGAATTCCATCCGCCTTGGGTCCAGGCCTGATAGGTTTTTTTCCAACCCGGAGCAGTGATTACTTCGCCATCAATCAATTTAGCGCCATTTTCATCGCCAACGCGATTGAGGGGGGCTATTTCTTCGGAAGCAAATTTGGCGGCTTCTTCCAGAATTGCGGTTACCAGATCATCACTCAATTCACCCAATTTGCCATCTTTGATTGAATTGGAAAGTCCAGCCACGGCATTTAGAGTGTGGGTTATATCTTCAACCGGTGCGCGGTACATGATTACTTCTTTCGCATTAGAGAATGGGACAGCAATATTTTTAATTTACGTTTACGTCAATAGTGATTGGTAATAATTGCATTCAACGATTGTATGGATACTTCTCACCGGTTAAAAGCTTTAACAAATATCTGTTGGATCAAAGCTTGTGCAAACCCTGAAATTTTTCCCCGATACCCCTGAGTTTGATGCGGTGTTGGCGCAAAGTGTTGAACAGCTTGGCGTGGGTGGATTGGTGGCGGTGCCAACCGAGACTGTATATGGCCTGGCGGCGGATGCCAGCAACGGCCTGGCGGTTGCCAGTGTGTTCGAGATGAAAGGGCGTCCGCAGTTCAACCCGTTGATTGTCCATGTCAGCAATTTGGAAATGGCTGAAGCCATTGGTATTTTTGACGACAAATTTCGCATGCTTGCTGAGCGGTTCTGGCCGGGGCCATTGACGCTGATCGTAGAAAAAAAGCCGTCTGCCAAAATTCATGATCTGGTTAGCGCAAATTTACCGACAATAGCGCTTCGATGCCCGCGTGGTGGTGCACAAAAACTGATTGCAGCCTTTGGTCGGCCTCTGGCTGCCCCCAGTGCCAACCGGTCCGGCAAAGTTTCTCCCACCAGCGCAGCGCATGTAGCGACAGAATTTTCGGGTGAAGACATTGTTTTACTGGATGGCGGCGAATGTGAAGTGGGGATTGAATCGACTATTGTTGGCATGCTGGATGGAAAAATCAGAATATTGCGACCGGGATTGATATCGGCGGAGGAACTTTCAAATTGCACGGGCCTTGAGGTTTCCAAGGCCGGAGAAAAAACCGGAATTATCGCGCCGGGAATGATGCAGTCTCATTATGCACCGCGTTCAAAACTCATTCTTGATTGCCTGCAACCTGAAAATAATGCCGCGATGCTGGCATTGGGGGCTGCCGAAGGGCATCTGAATTTAAGCCGTACAGGTGATCTGCGCGAAGCTGCGAGTAATCTTTACCGGCATATTCGTGAACTTGACCAGATGGGGAAAGATAGCATCTGCGTTTCGCCAATTCCCCATGAAGGACTTGGGATTGCGATCAATGACAGGCTTGCGCGGGCAGCGGCACCTCGTGAGCGGGTTAAAGGAGAATAATTGTGTCAACGGGTCTTTCAGCAGAGTTACTTTCGCGCTTTGCCGCCATTGTGGGAACCAGAAATGCATTGGGGACCAATGACGACCTGACCCATTATACCCATGAAAATCGCGGGTATGTGGTGGGGCATACCCAAATGGTTTTAAAACCGGTAAATCGCAACGAAGTGGCAGAAATATTGAAACTTGCCAATGAGACCCGCACAGCGATTGTACCGCAGGGTGGGCATACGGGACATATGGGTGGCGCGGTGCCACTGAAAGAAATGAACTCGATTGTTTTAAGCACTGAGCGCATGAACAAGGTGATTGATCTGGATCTGGAGGGTAATACGCTGTGTGTGGAAGCAGGCGTTATTCTGGAGACAATCCAAAACCTGGCGGCGCAAAATGACAGGCTGTTCCCTTTGGCGCTTGGCGCGCAGGGTTCGTGTATGATTGGCGGGAATATCTCCACCAATGCGGGGGGAACCGGCGTGCTGGCCTACGGCAATACGCGCGATCTGGTGATGGGGCTGGAGGTGGTTTTACCCAACGGTGAAATCTGGGATGGTTTAAACAGGCTTCGCAAGAACAATACCGGCTATGATTTGAAGAACCTTTTTATCGGCGCGGAAGGCACTTTGGGGATTATCACGGCTGCCGTATTAAAACTGTTTCCAGCTCCCGCAGGGCGTGAAGTTGCCTGGGCAGGATTTTCTTCGCCGCAAATGGCATTGGCGTTTTTTCAGTCGGCCAAAGCCAGGGCGGGAAATCAATTGACTGCCTTTGAACTGGTTCCGCGCATTGGCATTGACTATTTGTTGAAGCATTTTCCCAAATACCGCGACCCACTTGGAGCAAGTCATAGTTGGTATGGGCTTGTTGAAATCAGCTCAGGGCGTTCAATCGAAGAAGCGCGAAATTTGATGGAAGAAATATTTTCACAGGGTCTGGAGGGAGCAATCGTAGAGGATGGCGCGCTTGCAACCAGCCTTGCCCAGCAAAAACTGTTCTGGCAGATGCGAGAAGATTTACCCCATTCCCAACGCCCGGAGGGCGCATCGATTGCCCATGATATTTCCGTACCGCTTGGCAGGGTTCCCGAATTGATTGAGCGCGGAGAACCGCTGGTAACCGCCATTGTCCCTGGTGCGCGCATGGTGGCATTCGGGCATCTGGGGGATGGCAATATCCATTTCAATTTTTCCAAACCGGAGGGGATGGAAGATGGCGACTATATGGTTTTTCGCGAGCAGGTGAATGCGGCTGTATTTGAACTGGTACTGGAACTGGGCGGGTCAATCTCGGCTGAACATGGCATCGGGTTGTTTAAACGTGATATTCTTGAGCAGGTGAAGTCACCGGTTGAAATGGCGATGATGCGGCAGATTAAGCAGATGTTTGATCCCAATGGGATTATGAACCCGGGTAAAGTATTAAACAGACTGTCTGATCAATCATAGACTGACAATTCAACAAGATTGCCATCAGGATCGCGAATATAGATGGAGGATATTGGTCCCGTCGCGCCGGTCCTTGGCACTGGCCCCTCCTCAATGTTTACAAGACAGGCGACTAAATGAGAAACCAGTGTTTCCATGTCTGTTCTAATTATAAAGCATAAATCTGCAGAGCCAGGTGTGGGGGAATTGGCTTTGGGCAAAAATTCCCTGCCGGCTTCATGCAGGTTGATTTTTTGCTCACCGAATTTCAACGCCACCCGGCCTTCGCCAAATATCTCTCGTTGCATCCCTAATATAAAGCAATAAAATTCGCAGGCTCTGGTTATTGATTTTACGGTCAGCACCAGATGGTCGAGACGATCGATTTTAATCATGATTGCAGGCGCGTCCTTTGCGTGAACTATACTTTCCAAATCATAAACAGAACCAGCTTTAGAAACCACTTGGTAACTGTGGTATCGAAACAAGGTTTTGTTTACCGTTTTTATTAAGCCGATTTGGGTTTGGCTGGCTTATAGTGCTTTTAACACGAACAAAAACAACAACAAAAGTTTTCGTGGAATACGAAAAGAGACCAGATCAAAAGAATCAGGCTCTGACGAGGGACAGTGAGGCATTACCATGGTCGATTTGACCAAACCTGATTGGGCGAGCCGCCCTATGCGGCTCGACCCATATCATCTTCCGCACAGCGTTTCATTGAAGCGCAGCAAGCGGTTTTCATACAAGATTGATCGCCAGGGCGCGGTTTTGAAGCGCGAGCTTAAATGTGGGCTCGGGGTTTCAATGGCATTGCCGCAAAAAGCTTTCAAAGGCGTGGCAGCGCGCACGATTGCAGATAAAGATGGCAAAACCATCTATACGCTGGAATTGCATCACCATGATGCAGATATGTGTCTGCCGGTACTGGTGGCTGATAATCTCGACGATATTGCTGCCGACTGGCATGCGTGGAGCCGATTGATGCGGCTGCCGATGTTGCTGGTTGATGAACAAAACATGGCCAGGCCGGTGCGTAATCAACTGGGCGCTATAATGGTGGAAGCGCCGATTATGAGGCGCAAGCGCATTACGATGGTAAAACACCGTTCGTGGTTTTTGCGTCGGCGTAAAACAGGCCGGATTGGCGTTGTTGAAAAACTGAGTGCTGCAGAGATTATTGCGCGCCACTAACGACAATAGAAGCAATAATCCCTGAAAAGAAAATCCAGCCGAAATTATTGTTGGATTTAAACAGCGCCAGGCACTGGTGCGGGTTATTGATATCCAGTGTTTGGATTTGCCAGAACATTTGACCCGCACAGATTATAAGCGCCAGATATACAGGCAGTATAACCCAGAAATCACCTGGCAGTGTGAAATACACAGCCGCGCCAAAAAACAAAATCGCAATAGAATAAAGAATGGTTATGGCTGTTTTGGATTTCTCACCAAACAGCCTTGCCGTCGATTTCACTCCCACCAGCGCATCGTCTTCCTTGTCCTGATGGGCATAAATTGTGTCATAGCCAATTACCCAGGCGATGGAGCCGAGATAAAGCAGGAGTGGCGGCAGTCCTAATGAACCGGTTATAGCGGCCCAGCCTAACAACGCTCCCCAGGAAAATGCAAAACCCAAAAACAGCTGCGGCCACCAGGTTATTCGCTTCATGAAGGGGTAGATGGCAATGGTTATTAGGGATGCAGCGCCAAGCCAGATTGCGAAATTGTTGAGCTGCAATAAAATGACAAGCCCGACTAACAACTGCGCCAGGAGGAAAATATAAGCCTGCTTTTTTGTTACCCGGCCAGAGGGCAGCGGGCGCGAACAGGTGCGGGCAACCTGAGCGTCGATATCGTGATCAGCTAAATCATTGAAGGTGCAACCTGCGCCACGCATGACAATTGCTCCAATGAAAAAATAAGCCACCATCAGTGCAAACACTATAATCAGCACTGAGGTTCCCAAAAGAGGATCGGGGTCGCGGTTGTTAGCGACTATGCGCATCAGGCTGGCAAGCCCCAGGGACCACAGACCAGGCCACAGTAGCAATTGCCAGCCAATGGGCCGCTCCCAGCGCGCTAACTGTGCGTAGGGCCAGAGGCTTTGGGGCAGCAGACGATAAACCCAGCTTTTGCGGAGTGCGTCTGCTACTTTAATCTGGTCAGAATTGCACATAAACTAATTGTATACTCCTGCGACTGAATTGAACTAAGTTTTGTTTATCAATACGAGTCAAGTTACTACGGTGCTATTTTTCATTGCAATCTGCATGCTCAGGCAATGGATAAACATGCAGAATCAGTAACCCAGACCAAAGAGCAGTA
>JAKISV010000033.1 GCA_021648425.1 Rhizobiaceae bacterium | reverse complement strand
AATCCCACTTGTTGATGGCAATAACCGGCGCACGGCCCTCGCGAATAATGAGATCGCTGATTTGCAGATCCTGCTTTTCAAACGGAATAGTGGCATCAAATACAATTATGACCACCTCTGCGAATTGAATGGCGCGCAGACCATCAGAAATAGATAGTTTTTCCAGCTTGCCCTGGACCCGGGCCTTTTTTCGCATACCGGCCGTATCAAACAGGCGAATGGTTCTGCCCTGCCATTGCCAATCAACCGAAATCGAATCGCGGGTAATGCCCGCTTCCGGCCCGGTGAGCAGGCGTTCATCGCCTATCATCTGGTTGATGAGTGTGGATTTCCCCGCATTGGGGCGGCCAACAACGGCAATTCTCATGGGCCTGGTATTGTCATAGACCGGTTCTTCATCGTCGGCTGGTTCTATCTCGGTTTCGACAATTTCAAGCTCTTCGGGCTCTTTGGGAAAAGCCACATCCTCGCCCACGGTTTTTACCAGTTCATCAAACAAGTCACCCATTCCCAGGCCGTGTTCAGCAGAAAAACCGATGGGTTCACCAAAGCCCAGTTTGAAAGCCTCGTAGTATCCCGCTTCAGCTTTTCTCCCCTCAGCCTTGTTGGCAATGAGAATTACCGGTTTACCGGATTTTCTGAGTAGAGCGGCAAAAGTTGCATCATCGGGTAACAGGCCCGCGCGCGCATCAATCAGGAACAAAGACAGGTCCGCTTCTTCGATGGCTTTCTCGGTCTGGGCGCGCATTCGCCCTTCCAGACTGTCCTCATCCACCTCTTCAAGACCGGCGGTATCAATGATGTTAAATTCCATTTCACCGATTGAAGCGCGGGCATGGCGCCGGTCGCGGGTAACGCCCGGCGTGTCGTCAACCAATGCCAGTTTTTTGCCGACAAGACGATTGAACAGCGTCGATTTACCCACATTGGGGCGACCGATGATGGCGACGGTAAAACTCATAAATTTATGATCCGGTTTGCAATTATCAACCGCTGGCTTTTTCCTGGGTGATGCCTTTTCCAGCCAACAGGTCGAGCATTACATTGGCGCGGTTGCGAATAGCGGCACCGGCATCTGAATCATTTGCAATGGCATCGAACCATTTCAGTGCTGCGCTCAGTTTTCCTGCCTTGTAGCTGGCAAGTCCAAGGCCTTCGCGCGCAGAATGTCTGTAAGGCAGGCCGGGATCAGATAGGGGTGCCAGGCGCTTTGTCACGTCTTCCAGATCATTGACATCAACGGCCAGCAGGCCAGCGCGCAGTTGGGCTATCGTGCGAAATGATTCATTGAACGACGTGTCGTTGGCGATCTCGTCATAACTTTCAATAGCCAGATCATTGTCGCCGCCAGCAGCCAGCTCTGAAGCGATGCGCAGTTTTGCCAATGCCGGATATTGGCCTGACCCTTCGCTCGCCAGATTTTCCAGAATCTTGATCGCCTCATCACCTTTGCCCTGGTTGGACAAGTCAACGGCCTGCATGAATTTGTCACCTGATTCTGCTGCTACGGAAGTGGAATAATAATCCCATCCCCGGTTGGCGGCAGTGGCCAGAACAATGGCAACGGCAGCAGCAATCAGCCATTTGCCGTAACGCTCCCAGAGATCCTTTGCCTGATCCTGGCGCAATTCTTCGTTTACTTCGCGGATAAAACTGTCGTCGGACATAGTTATACTCTTTTAGGTCTGCATTTTTGCGGATATGATTTTCGTAGCTGTTTATTACGGAATTTGTGTGCTTTAGGCAATTGGATTTACACCAAATAGCCATTCATGAGCCCAGAATACAAAAAGGGCCCAAAATGCCAAGCCTAAGACGACAGCAAGAAAATCACCAATTACTGATGTGCCCACCGGATTTGGCGCACCCCTTCGTTTGACGGCAATTCTGTCCCATACAGAATAGGCAAGAAAACTGCCAAACAAGATGGCCGAAGCCAAGTCACCATTGGCAAGTAAATGGGCAAAGGCCCAGATTTTAATCGCCAGCAGGAAAGGATGTTTTACAGCCTGCTTGATTCTGCCCGTTGGCGCATAGGCGGCCACCATAAAAATAAAGGCAATTGCCATCAGCGCACTGGCCAGATGGGGAGCCCAAACCGGCGGAGTAAATAGAATTGGCACGTCCGGGCGTATCTGGGCAAACCCGCGTATCAGCAGCATAAATCCTGCAAGGGACAGGATTGAGTATAACGCCTTCCATTTCAATTCCCCCATTGAAGCTATCCTTGCATCACGCCATTGCGGCGCCACGGATCGCACCATATGAATAGCGAAAAATATTATCAGGCCGACAATGAAATATAACATTGAAAGATCTCCGTTTGAGAATAATCGATTTAGCGAATAAGTTGGAAAAATGGATTTTCCACGAGGATGGCTTACCATGGTGATTGATATTGATAAAGCAAAAGTGCAGCTGAAATCAAAGCGGGAAGAGATTTTGGAATTATCACAAATGTCCAGTGAAGCGCGTGGTACTGTAGAACTCGATCAGCAATCAGTAGGTCGATTGTCGCGGATGGATGCGATGCAGCAACAGGCAATGGCGAGTGCGCTTGAGCGAACAAGGCAAAGGGATCTGGTGCGCATTGACCGCGCGTTATTGCGAATTGCAGATGGGGATTATGGTTTTTGTGGCGAGTGTGATTGTGAAATACCGCAAGCAAGACTGGCAATCGATCCAATGGCAGAAAAATGTGTCAGGTGCGCTTGAGTGCATCGCTTTTGATTTTTTCCTCCATGGCGCGGGTCCTGGCTATGTTCTCAAGTTCAAATTCTGAGAGTTCTTCATCGTTGAGCACTGCTTCGAACGTGCGCAGGCGTTTGTAGATTGACAGCAGTTCAACAATTGTTGACCAGGAATTCACCAGGTACTGGAAGGAACTTGATACCTGGTTAAATGCGGTAATGATCTGCTGCATAATGCCGAAGGTAATTTTACCCGCAGCAATGGTTGGCACCAAAATGACATATACAAAAATATTGTCAGCCTGAATATAAAAGGCGCGGGCCACATTAAAATACATGTAATGCAGATAAAGCCTGAAATAGTTGCGGCGAACGTTTGAAAACAATTCGCGCACACTCAAGGGTTCTGCGCGGTCTTCATAGTTTTCGCCAAACACCAGTTCTTTTCGGTAAGCGGCCTCAACCAGCTGGTTTTTGAATTCCAGGCCGGGCAATTTAATGCCGACGACGGCGAGCAGGACTGTGCCGAATAATGACCATACTATTGCAGCCCATAATAAGGGTGCTGCAATCGTGCCGACAATCGGCATTTCGGCGACATGTTTGGAGAGTTCGAGCAAAATGGGCAAAAACGCAATCAATGTCAGCACGCTATCGACTATGCTGACGCCTAAATCTTCGACAATCTTGGCAAAGCGCATGGTATCTTCCTGCACCCGTTGAGATGCACCCTCCACGTGGCGCACGCGCTGCCAGTTGTCCATGTAATAATTATTCATGGCGGTTCGCCAGCGAAATACATAATGATTTACGATGTAACGGGTGATCACGTAGATAATCAGCCACAAAAATGCGATCTGGGCAAAATCCAACAGTAGAACATATATTTCTGATGGCTGGACGGGATCGGTTTTCTGATCAAGCGCATCCTGGATAAGGTCAAAAAACGGGCGGCGCCAGTTATTTAGCGCCACGCTGGTTTGCACGGAGAAATAGGTGGAAAACAGGATAAAGGCCGAAACCAGTACGGACCACAAAGCCCATTCGTGACGCGAATACCATATCCAGAATGCGGCAAACACGGCAACACTCAAGCCGTAATAGAGATAAAACCAGAGAAAATCATTGCTCCAGAAGAAATGAACGCCAACAATCTGGGCAGCGCCGGGTTCTGGCGGCAGGCCGATTATTGTACCCATTTCATTACCACCCCCATACCAGGAGCCCATAATAATGGCGCTCCAGATTAGGAATGATGTGAAAAATGCTTTGGGTTGGGGAAAAAATGAATGAAACAAGTCGGCTCGCTTATTTTTAAACAGGGAACAAACCAGGGCGATTCATTCGACCCACCATTTAACCAGTTCCATAAAGAAACAACAGTCTTTCACGGTATTTTGTTTGTTTCGCAAAAAAGTGGGTTTTCCAGGTTTCCCGCCGCAGTGTGCATTATCTCACATCACCTGTGAGAAATCGTTGTTAGATTAAGTTCAGCAGGAAAGATAATTACCCGATTTTCTAATACCGGGCGGGCAAAACAGCCTTAAGCCGGTTTAGTGTCCCCCTCCCGTTTTAAACGCGCCCCAAATTCGGGAGAGGGATACGGTTTTCAACCGGCAGCTTCTCCCGGCTGCCGCATTAACTTTCCCTGGCAGGACCAAAACGCCCCTGGGATCTGGCGGGAAAGTGGCCGCTCTCCATCGTGAGAGCGGTCTTTTTTGTATTTATCCAGGTTGTTTTATCCCGTTAACCCGGCAGTTACCAAATACGCTCAATATGGTTCAAAGAAATGCGAATCGTACGGAGTACGCAAAATGCAGTTCGTCAAAGACGACATCGAGCTATTGTTACAAGAAATGCTAGCTGAATCATTTGCTGCTGAGCAGATTTCCAAAGCAGCTGATGAATATGCGCGCGCGGTTGATAATATTACCATTGATATTAAAGATTTAGACCCCGTAGCCTGCCCGCCCGACCGTCGCATTCCCCTGGGAGACCGGGAAGCCTGGATTTATGATCATGGCAAAATCTGTGAACTGGTTTTTGTAAACCTGGATTGAATGCGGCGCATTTCCGGCACCGCATTCCAGTTTTAGTTACCAGCCAAACATAAATGTTGCACCGGTTTGACCACGGCCGTTTTGGATAACGTTGGCCCTGGTGTTTTTGCCAAACTGAAAAATACCATAAGAATTGTTATAGCCGTTTTGGCGAAGCTGGCCTGAATGGCCGACGCCCTCCTGATAGATCAGGCCATTGTTGCGCCCGCCGTTCTGGCGAAGTCCGGCGCGGTTATTGGTGCCTTTTTGCTTGATGCTGCTGCCGTTTTCCAGCGCATTGATCAGTGAATAAATTCCAAACGCAGTGCGAAGCGCTCTGGCATCATCGGGATTTGTGGGAACGATATTCAGCGAAATTGAACCGCCACCTTTGGGGTGAATTGCCGAAGCAGGCGTAATCAATGCAGTTGAGGCGATTGTTGCCGCAACTATCGTTGCCAGGATGGTTTTAGCCGACTTGGTGACAGTGAAGGTCATTGTTATTCTCCTTGGATTGCGACACATGATGTAGCCGATGAATTCGTTTGATAGACAAACAATGCCACAACGGGGCTGAACCGGACGCGAACGGCCTGTTCAGATTGGATTAATATTCAAAGGCAGGGAAAAGAACCCGATCATTGCGGCATCTTGCGCCAGTTGCGGACAAGCGAGAATGCCAGAAAACCGGCTGGACCAAAGAGAAATGTCAACGGCAGGCAAGGAATTACAAGCCAGAATTTCACACGTTGTTGTCTGGCGGTTCTGCAAATCCATGCCCCAACCAACAGATCAAATGCCAGAAAATGTATCCACCCAGCCATGACAGCATTCGGGTACGAAAAGAGTTTGACGACCTGGGCAAGACTGCCGAAACCGCCATCACCGGCTGTTGGGAATAAAATGATGAGGGTGACATACCCAACCGACAGGATCAGGGGGATGATATAGCCAGAAATTTTGTCGGACCAATGCGGGATAAGCGGCGACGCGAGGAGCGTTAACCAGCCTACCATTGAAAGTATACCAACCACAGAAAAGAGAAGTTCAAGGTTCATAATGGCCTCCTGACCATAAACAATATTATTGCTCACAGTTATTGCAATATGCTTGCGTTTGCAAGCGATTCGGCTATAATTAGTGGATGGAACATTTATGCCTCAAAAACACCATCCGCCTCCTTCAGTCTGCCGATCAGATCAAGGCACGCCTTTCGGGCGACTTTGCCTCTGTCCACGGACTATCGGTAAATGAAGTTTTCCTTCTTATGCACCTGGAGCAGGCACCACTGCATCGTCTGTCGCGCGTGGAACTCGCAAAACGGATGCATGTGAGCGCGTCCACAGTAACCCGCATGGCAGCACCTATGGAAAAAATTGGACTGGTTTCGCGGCAAGCAGACACAAGAGACGCACGACTGGCGTTTGTCGTGCTGAGCGAATCCGGCCTTGAAAAAGTGAAAGAGGCACGTGTCACATTTGCAAAACAGGCAACCTATGTGTTTCGAGATCGCTGGAACGATGAGGACCTGGAACTGTTTTCCGCATTGCTTCATCGTTTGATTGCTGATGCGCCGGGCGATCTGACTTAAAGCAAAAGCCCGGCTTTAGAGCTCCGGGCTTTGTCAACAATCTGAGAGCCCGAATAAACGGGCTCCTTTATTGTTGTTTTGCAGGACGGTTTATGTTCGCCCTTCAGATTGTTACTCCAATGTGTTGGGAACACCTGATGGTTTTTGCGTTTGTCGAGATTTTCAAGGTCGCGTCGAATGATGTTCCCTTGCTGCTCAACATTACCTTGCCAAGGGTCACGGCTTCATCAGGCTCGGCGTGGAATTCGCCACCCTGGCGGATGTTGGAATTTCCACCATTGCCGGCACTTTTGACTTTGAAGGTGTAAGTACCGCTGATTTCTTTGTCGGTATGTAATACCCCTTCAAGCGTTGTCATGCCGCGCGAGGTTGTGGTCAGAATTTCACAATAGACCGGTTCATTTGAAACCGTAATTTCCTGCGTAATGTCGCCACTGATATTTGCAGCGCCCATTCCCAGCATAAGTGCAGCCGTTGCAGCTGAAACAAGTTTGTAAGTTAATAACATGATAAATCTCCTTATCCGGGTTGATCAGGCCGCATGATCGCAAGCGACCTGATAATTGTGCTTTCAAAGTTAGCGACAGACCTGAACGAATGCTGCAACATTGCCACTTCCTGACTGGGAAACATTGGCATCACAACCGGTTCCAATCTGAACACCAGCGGTGATATTGCCGTATCCATCCTGGGTGAGGATTGAAGTATGACCGATGCCAAACTGGCCGACACCAGCGGAATTATAACCGCCGTACTGATCAATCTGAGAGTTGTTGTAACGCCCTTCCTGGCCGGTTGCGGCAGTGTTGTTATAGCCCCACTGATTGGAGGCAGAAGAATTATAACGGCCGCGCTGATATACGCCGATGAGATTGTCAAATCCACGCTGTTTGCCACCGGCCACATGACCAAATCCATATTGTTCAATCTGAACTTCATTGGCGATTGCCGGTACACTGCCAAGGCCAGTGAGGGAAGCGATGAGGGTAACGATGATGAGGTTGCTTTTCATGATTAATTCTCCTGAATGGGTTAGTGTTCTGTATCGTCAATAAAACGGTTTTATTACAGAGCAACTGAACCGGCGCTGAGGGCGCTATTCAGGTAGAGTTCATAATAATGGAGGGTTTTTGTAGAGTTATTGTGGCAGGACAGCCTCAACTGCACTCATCGACAAGACGAGGATCGGCTTTTGATGCAATATACTTCATGCCGTCATAGCTGAAAACCGATGTGGATTTCTCACCACTTATATTATCCACCAGACTGACTTTGATATCTGCCAGAGCGTCTGCCACCGGCAGCAATTCAAAAGTGCTTTCCCAATCTTCCAGATTTTTTGAATCTTCACCAACCGCACCGCTGTTGCTGGCTGCGGTGCAATAGCGGAAAATCTGTTTCAGAGCGTCGTTTGCAATTAAATGCAGTTGCAATATAGCGCTGAAATATCCCTGGCCCGTATATCCACCCTCCAGAAACAGGCCCAATTGGTCGGAATTGAGTTTTTTTATAGCAACGCTTTCATCCCCAACCACACCCCATGAGCCCCAGTTGGTGAATGCCAGAAGTGCGCTTTCGCGTTTCCACTGATTATTTGTTTTGCTGAAGATGAACAGGCTTAGTTCCGGCGAACAGGCATGGCATTGTGATTGCGGGTCAATGGAACTGGTGACTATCACCACTTTTTTTCCGGAATTCAGTTCTTCTGCAAATTCACCCACCACCTCATGTTTGCAGTCAAATTTACACTGGAATGTTGCGGAAGTGGTGGCCAGACTTTCCAGAATTGCCGCGCGGTTTTCGGTTGAATTCCATTCATCACCTGCAGCGAACGCAAATGATGCGGAAAATACAAACAGTAATAAAGTCAGAATTTTCACGAAGCACTTTTCCTTCCTATTTAAGTCAGCACGTTTCTGACAACAGGTGTTGTCACAGTAAATGAAAAACTATTCCCACTCGATTGTGCCGGGCGGTTTGCTGGTAATATCATATACAACGCGATTAATGCCGCGCACTTCGTTGATGATGCGGGTGGCGGTGTTGCCAAGGAATTCCATTTCATAGGGGTAAAAATCCGCAGTCATGCCGTCAACAGAAGTGACGGCACGTAGGGCGCAGACGAATTCGTAGGTGCGTGCGTCACCCATTACGCCGACGGTTTGCACCGGTAGCAACACGGCAAATGCCTGCCAGATCTTGTCGTACAGGCCTGCTTTTCGTATTTCATCGAGATAGATGGCATCGGCCTGGCGCAGGATATTGAGTTTATCGCGGGTGATACCACCGGGGCAACGAATAGCGAGGCCTGGACCCGGGAAGGGATGACGGGCGATAAAATGTTCCGGCAGGCCCAATTCATGACCCAAAATGCGCACTTCATCCTTGAACAGTTCGCGCAGTGGCTCAACCAGTTGCATGTTCATGCGCTCAGGCAATCCGCCAACATTGTGGTGGGATTTGATGGTGACCGATGGCCCGCCGGTGAAAGATACGGATTCGATCACATCAGGATACAGCGTGCCTTGTGCCAGAAAATCTGCACCGCCAAGTTTTCCGGCTTCTTCTTCAAAAACATCGATAAACAGTTTGCCGATTATTTTGCGTTTGGTTTCGGGATCGCCTTCTCCCTCAAGCGCATTAACGAACAGATCAACCGCATCCACATGGATCAGCGGAATATCATAATGCTCGCGATACATGGCGACGACGTCGGTTGCTTCATTTTCGCGCATCAAGCCGTGATCAACGAGAATGCAGGTGAGTTGATCGCCAACGGCTTCATGGATGAGAACGGCAGCAACGGAAGAATCAACACCACCAGACAGGCCACATATTACACGCTTGTCGCCGACCTGTTTGCGGATGGCTTCAATCGCCTGATCTTTATAGGCAGCCATCGACCAGTCGCCTTTAAGGCCGGCAACTTTGTGGACAAAATTCGACAACAGTTTTGCGCCATCAGGCGTGTGCACCACTTCGGGGTGGAACATCATGGCGTACATTTTTTTTGCTTCATTGCCAAAAACGGCATAAGGCGCGCCGGGGGAATGGGCAAAAACCTCGAAACCTTCCGGCAATTTGTTTACCCGGTCACCATGGCTCATCCAGACCGGGTGGCTGGCATCATCTTCCCAAACATCATCAAAAAGCGCGCATTGTTTTTTTACCGTTACCTGGGCGCGGCCAAACTCGCGATGATCGGAACCTTCCGCTTCACCGCCCATTTGCACGCACATGGTCATCTGGCCGTAACAAATTCCCAGGACAGGAATTCCCGCATCAAATACGATCTGTGGAGCGCGTGGGGAATCAATATCTGAAGTGGAGGCGGGACCACCCGATAGAATTACGGCTTTTGGGTTCAGGCGTTGGAAACCAGCTTCAGCCAGTTGAAACGGAATGATTTCGCAATAGACGCCAGCCTCACGCACACGTCGGGCAATAAGCTGGGTTACCTGGGAACCAAAATCGATGATGAGTACATTTTCGCTATGGGTGGTCATGAATTGCAAATATCCAACATGGGCGCGTTGTGCAAGTTACAACCAACCTCTATTTCCAGTTGGTCACAGTTGAGATTGGAGAAAATCAACGTCTATTTTTCCTTGTTGGCCTTTACCAGTTTTTCCACCAGATTGCGATTGAAGCCTGCTTCCAACGCATGGCGCAGGTCGGCGTTTTTGTCGAGATGGGTTTCGAGGCGTGCCAGTTCAAATGACAAAAAACGCACTGGAGTGACAGCGGTGGCGGTGGCAGAGGCAGCCTTGCCGGTGAGGTAGGACATTTCGCCCAGAAAATCGCCGGGGCCGACAAAAGCGATTTCCCGACCATCAACGGTGATATTTGCGTGGCCGCTAACGATGAACTTGAGGCGTTTGGGCCAGGTTCCCTCAACCACCAGAATTTCACCAGTGTCTATATCCTGCCATTTTCCAGCTCTGATCAATCGGCGGGCGGGGCCACGCTCGACATTTCTTAGAACGGATTGAAAAAACAACTGTTCTTCTTCGCTAAATCTACCGCGACGGTTTTCGATCGCCAGCAGGGTCAGTTGAATAATGTTCACCAGGGAAAACAGGCTTTCCCAAAACACGCTGACATAGTCACCAAGGGTATAATAATAAATGGCGGAAATACTACCCGCGGCGATGGCGAAGAAGCGCAACCAATGCATGGTGCGCATCATCATCGAGATAATCAGAAATACATAAGCGATATGACCAACGATATTGGCCGGTTCTAAAAAGGCATCCAGAAACTGCTGCATGTTGTGTTTCAGCCCTTATTGCGCTGCATCACGGCAAAATAGAAGCCATCGGTTTGGGTGGATGCAGGAGTGAGAGTGATCGATTTCATATCTGAAGACCAGGGTTTGAGATTGTCAAAACCAAACAGGTCCTGCCACACTTCACCGGCGCTTAACAATTCAAATCCGGGATTATCATCAATGAAGGAATATATCTGGCTCTCATTTTCCTCGGGCAACAGTGAGCAGGTGATATAGGCCAGCACGCCGCCGGGGCGTACAAATTGAGCGGCCTGGGACAAAGCCTCTTCTTGTTCGCGCAGGCGGGTTTCAAGGTTTTCTTTGGTGAGGCGCCATTTTGCGTCGGGCCTTCTGCGCCAGGTGCCACTGCCGGTGCAGGGAGCATCGACGACCACTTTGTCCATTTTTTCGTGTAAAGCGCTTAAATCATCGTGGGGGGAATGGACCTGGACATTTCTGGTTCCTGCCCGTTTGAGGCGTTCGTGAATGGGGGCCAGTCTGGTTTTGTCGTTGTCATAGGCGTGAATTTGTCCACGGTTTTCCATGGTAGCGGCAAGGGCCAGGGTTTTTCCTCCTGCTCCAGCGCAATAATCCAGCACCTTTTCGCCTGGGCGCGCATATACCAGCTCAGAGACAATCTGGCTGCCCTCGTCTTGTATTTCAAACCAGCCTTTTTGAAAACCTGCTTCGGCCTGCACATTGGGCAGACGCGAATCGCGGTTTCCCGGTGCAATTCTCAAACCGTTTGCTGCAATTGTGGTGGGCTTCGCTTTTGAGCGCGAGAGTTGTTTGGCAATTTTTTCGCGATTTGATTTGAGCGTGTTGATGCGAATATCCAAGGGTGGTCGCTCGCTCAGTGCGTTAGCTTCCCCAACCCATTCCTCATCAAAATTGGCTTCAAAACTTTCAGTACACCATTGGGGGATATCAGCCATGGTGGCGGGTGCGGCATCGTCGACTTTATCGAGGCAGATGAACTTAATTTCATCAGCTGCTGGAAATTGCGGAGCGAATTTGTCATCGGTCAAAAGGACTGAAAGCTCATCAGGCAAATAGCGCCACTGGCGAATGAGGGTGGTAAATACTGCAAGTCGTGGCTCATCACTTTGAGCAAATGCAGCCTGGGAGGATTTTTTGCGCAGGGTATCGTAGACAATGTTGCCAATGGCTGTGCGGTCTCCAGAGCCGGCAAAACGATGCGACAGACCCCAGTCTCTCAGCGCATTGGCAACCGGCCGTTTGCGTTTTGCCATATCTTCCAGCACTTCAATTGCCGCTTGTGCTCTACCGCCCAGACGCATTTACTTATTTCCTTAAAATTGTTCAGTCGTTGCGATGATAATTCGGGCTTTCGCGGGTAATCGTTACATCATGGGCATGACTTTCACGCAGGCCTGCGCCGGTGATACGTACAAAGCTGGCTTTATTTTGAAAGTCCGTAATATTATGACCACCAACATAACCCATTGCGGCGCGCAGTCCACCGGCCAACTGGTGAATAACTGCTGATACCGGACCTTTATAAGGCACCTGCCCTTCGATGCCTTCAGGCACCAGCTTTAACTGGTCGGTCACCTCAGACTGGAAATAACGATCGGCTGAACCTCGAGCCATGGCGCCAACTGAACCCATGCCTCTATAAGATTTATAGGAGCGGCCCTGATGCAAATAAACTTCGCCGGGGCTTTCTTCCGTACCAGCCATCAATGAACCCACCATTACTACCGATGCGCCGGCAGCGATTGCTTTGGCCAGATCGCCGGAAAATTTTATGCCGCCATCAGCAACAACCGGAATGCCGGATTTTTGTGCTTCTTCCACAGCGCCAATAATTGCAGAGAGTTGAGGCATACCAACGCCCGCGACAATGCGGGTGGTACAGATTGAGCCTGGGCCAATACCCACTTTTACCGCATCCGCGCCCGAATCGATAAGGGCTTTTGTGCCTTCAGGTGTGGCCACATTGCCTGCGATTATTCGCACCGCATTGGAAAGTGTTTTGATACGGGTGACACTGTCGAGCACCATTTGCGAATGGCCGTGGGCGGTGTCAACCACAACAATATCAACACCGGCATCCACCAGCATTTCAGCTCGCTCAAATCCTTTGTCGCCAACAGAAGTAGCAGCCGCTACCCGCAGGCGGCCCTGATCATCTTTTGCGGCATTGGGGTGAAGTATAGATTTTTCCATGTCTTTGACGGTAATCAACCCGGTGCAATTTCCCATATCATCAACCACCAGCAGTTTTTCAATGCGGTGGCGGTGTAATAATTGCCGGGCTTCTTTCTGGGAAACATCTTCACGAACGGTGACCAGATTTTCATGGGTCATCAATTCGCTGACTTTCTGGGACTTATCGGTGGCAAAGCGTACATCACGGTTGGTGAGAATACCAATCAGCCTGCCGATGCGCTCGCCGGTAAATTCGCCGCCCGTACCGCCGTTTTTGACAACGGGAAAACCGGATATCGAATATTTCTTCATCATATTGAGTGCGTCAGCAAGGGTAGCATCGGGGCCAATCACCAGGGGGTTTACTACCATGCCGGATTCGAATTTCTTCACCCGCAATACTTCTTCTGCCTGGCGAACAGGTGACAGGTTTCGATGAATGACACCCATGCCACCGGCCTGGGCCATGGCAATGGCGAGGCTGGATTCGGTTACTGTATCCATGGCCGCCGACAATATCGGCAGATTTAAAGGGATGTCTTTGGTCACCGAAGTTGAAATATCAACTTCACCCGGCATCATGGTAGAATGTCCCGGTTGCAGCAGCACATCGTCAAATGTGAGTGCAAGTTTGCCGGTGGGTGATTGGATAAGCTGAGCCATGGTCAATCCTGCCTGAATATCGATTGCGGAAGCCCGTTTTTCCGGATTGGCGGGATATCACCAAATCTGTACGGGATTGACGCTGTCGGTTACCATGAAGATCGCATTTTGGAAAGGTGCAACTTGGTTCTTCACACGATTAACCTGCATTTTGCCGTTTTGAGCAGAGGGTTACTCCAGCAGGCAGGCCATATCGCAGTGTTGAAAAATTTTTTTAAATAATCTTGGGCGAGTTAGAAATTATTTTACAAATTGGTGATATTAATCGCCCCATGCAAAAGACAGATACAAAAATCACCATGTTTAAAGACAAAACCATCGCAGTGCTGGTGCCCTGCATGAATGAAGAATTGACAATTGCTCAAGTGATTAAAGACTTTCAAAAATCACTGCCAGGCGCATCAATTTATGTCTATGACAACAATTCAACCGATGATACCGCCAAGGTGGCGCGTAAAGCGGGGGCAATTGTGCGCGAAGAAAAGCGACCGGGCAAAGGCAATGTAGTGCGCCGGATGTTTTCTGAAATCGAAGCCGATATCTATGTGATGATTGATGGCGATGATACTTATGATGCCAAAAATGCTCAGAAAATCGTGAGCGAACTAGTGACAACCGGTTCTGATATGGTGGTTGGCGCGCGCGAAGGTGCTTCAGAAAAACATCAGCGTGCGGGTCATGCGGCAGGCAACAAGATATTCAATATTATTTACACGACATTATTCGGACGCGAATTTACTGACATTTTTTCCGGTTACCGCGCCTTTACGCGGCGGTTTGTAAAAAGCTTCCCGGCACTCTCAGCAGGTTTTGAAATTGAAACTGAATTATCAGTGCACGCCTCCCAGCTAAGATTACCCGTGAGTGAAATCTCTTTTCCTTATAATGATCGCCCGGAAGGGTCTGAAAGCAAGCTGTCTACTTTCAGGGACGGCATCAAGATTATGAAAACAATCATTGTCCTGCTGAAAGAATACAAACCGCTTTACTTTTTTGGTGTGATTGGCCTGTTGGGCGCAATATTATCAGTATTGATGGCAATTCCGATATTTGTCGAATTTAGCAAAACCGGAACGGTTACAGCAGTTTCGACAGCAATGCTGGTGACCGGCATTATGATTATTTCGATGTTGACAGTTACCGCCGGGGTAATTCTCGATTCCATTCGACGTTTTCGAGCCGAAGTCAAACGCCTCTTTTACAACAATTATTAATCTTTTACTCTCATAAACCCTACAAATTACCGCCAGTGTGGAGAACCGATATGCAAATGAAAACCGAACCGGATATGGACAGCTACCTTCGGCAATTTGAAGCCAATTATGAAAAGCTGAATTATTCAAACAACCTTTCTTCGCGGGTGCTTGATCACTCACACAAAGTGCTGGAAAACATGTTTTCCAGTTCTGATCATTTTAGCGATGTGTTGGAAATCGGGGCCGGGTCCGGTAAACATCTTGATAGTATTCGCCATGGGTATGATCGCTATGTGATGAGCGACGGCAATCCCAAAATGCTGGATCAGGCAAAACAACGCCACAATGACAATAACCGTATTTCCTTTGAAGTGGCTGATGCGCGTGAATTGCATTTCGAAGATAAAAGTTTTGACCGGGTAATTGCCACTCATGTTCTTGAGCATTTAATCAATCCTCATGATATTTTGCGCGAATGGGCGCGGGTGATCAAGCCGGGCGGGACATTATCGCTTGTGCTTCCGTGCGATCCGGGTTTTGCCTGGCGTCTGGGGCGCAATCTCGGGGTGCGCCAGCGCGCCCAGTCTGCGGGCATGGAATATGACTACTGGATGGCGCGTGAACATGTAAATTCCATCTATAATCTGGTGACGTTCATCAATTATTATTTTGAAGACGTCAAAACCACCTGGTGGCCAATGCGGTTGCCGCTTGCAGACATCAATCTGATTTATGCTGCCAATATTCGCGTATAATAGTGGCAAACTATATCGTCATCATCGCCTGTGTATTGGTAATTGCCCTTGGGCAATCCCTGTTTAAGGCCGTTGGCAACCGACTTGCGGGCGAAAACCTGCTTTATCTGTTTGAAGACAAAATAGCCGCATTAATGCTATTCGCCGCGTTGGCCTCTTATGGGGTTTCAACCATTGGCTGGGTGTGGGCACTACGCCAAGTGCCGCTTTCGACCGCCTATTTGTTCATGTCTATAAGCTTTATCATCGTACCCATCAGCGCCTACTGGTTTTTCAAAGAACCATTAACAATGCAATATGCATTTGGCGTTGTGCTGATTATCAGCGGAATATTTGTGGCCTCAACCGCTTGAATGCAGTGGGATTACAGCCCTAGTCCACCAATGCAGACATATTTGGTATCGAGATAATCCTCGATCCCCTGATGGCCGCCTTCTTTTCCTAGACCGGATTCTTTCAGGCCGCCAAAAGGTGCCTCTACGGTGGTGATGATGCCTTCGTTGACGCCGATCAGACCATATTTCAAGCCTTCCATAACGCGGAATACCCGGCCCAAATCCTGGGTATAAAAATAGCTGGCGAGGCCAAATTCGGTATTGTTGGCAAGTTCGATGGCTTCTTCTTCGGTTTTGAAACGATAGACGGGGGCTATAGGGCCAAATATTTCTTCACGGGTAAAACGCATTTTAGGCTTGGCATTGGCGATGACCGTTGGTTGAAAAAATGTGCCGCCTAATTCATGACGTTTACCGCCAGCAACGATTTTACCGCCATTTTTGACAGCATCCTCAATCATGCTCTCAACGCTCTCAACGGCCTTTTCATCAATCAGCGGCCCTTGTTGTGTTCCCTCTTCACGGCCATTGCCAACGACAAGCTTGTCTGATTCTTCGGCCAGGCGCTCCACAAATTTGTTGTAGATTTTTGACTGGGCTAAAAAACGGTTGGTGCAAACACAAGTCTGGCCCGAATTGCGGTATTTGGCAGCCATGGCACCGGCTACTGCGCGTTCGATATCGGCATCGTCAAAGATAATGAAAGGCGCATTGCCGCCCAGCTCCATCGATACTTTTTTAACGGTTGCAGCGGATTGTTTGATCAGCAGTTTGCCGACTTCGGTTGAACCGGTGAAGGTGATTTTTCGTACCAGCGGGTTTTTGGTGAGTTCACCGCCGATTTGCGAAGCGGAACCGGTGACTACATTGACCACGCCTGCTGGCACTCCCGCCATCTGCGCAATCATGCCCCAGGCAATGCCGGAATAAGGCGTCTGGGTGGCGGGCTTTGCTACTACCGTGCAACCAGCAGCAATCGCCGGGGCAATTTTGCGCGCCAGCATGGAGGAAGGGAAATTCCACGGGGTTATAGCAGCGACAACGCCCAAAGGTTCTTTGGTGACTAAAATTCGCCGATCGGCCCAGGGGGATGGTACGACATCGCCATAGGTGCGTCGTGCTTCTTCTGCATACCACAACACATAGGCGGCGGACATTCCTACTTCGCCGCGCGATTCTGCTAAAGGTTTTCCCTGCTCCATCGACAGCAGTTGGGCCAATGTTTCCTGATTTTCCAGGATAAGTTCGTGCATTTTGCGCAACAGTTGGGCGCGCTCGAGCACTGACGTTTTACGAAAACTCTCGAAACTTTCCTGGGCGGCTTCAATGGCACGACGGGTTTCTTCGCGGCCGCTGTTTGGAATTGTGCCAATAATATCGCCGGTGGCGGGATTATTGACGTCGATGGTTTCGCCGCTATCGGCAGCCACCCATTCGCCTGCAATCAGATTGGCTTGTTTCAAGAATTTTTCGGGATTGTCGGACATAATTGGAATTCCTCGTTACCCACAGGATATTTGTGCAATTTGAACATTTTCATCGACTGCATTCAAGATTTTTTACCGGGCTTAATAGAAATTTTATCTGCTGAGCGCGATTGACGCCAAAGCAGGGCGCTGAATGTGATAATTGCAAATCCAAGCAACATTAATGACCAGGTGACAATGTTGCCTTGAATGAAAATTGCCAGCAGCGCACCGATAATACTGGAAACCACCTGGGAGAAAAAGCCGTAAAAAGATGATGTGAAACCGGCTATTTTTCCGTGGGGGTCAAGGGTTAAAGCCGCCGCGTTGGCATAAACGACAAGATAGCTGGTGGCATGGACAACCAGCAGGCCTGCCAACAGCCATGGTCCCATCAAGTCCGCCAAAGCAACCGCTGCTATCACCAGGGATATTATCAGCAGGGAACCTGCCCCCATGGTGGCTGTGCGTTCTATGCCGATTGTTTCAATCAAACGGCGGTTAATTATCTGACCGATGATTATTCCAAAGCCGTGAATGGCAAATAATATTGCGAACAATGTGCCGGTTATGCCAAAATTGAGCTGATAAATAGCGGGGAGGTTTATCAGGATGATCATGATCATCGACATCATGACGCCCGATAACAGCAGGTAAAATCGCGATTGGGGCTGGGTGAATATTGTGATTGTATTTTTGACGAATATCGAGGTCCGGGTTGCGTGCGGATTTTTCTCGTGGATGGTTTCAGGCAGGAAAAACACGCAAAAAGCCAATAAAGATGCGGCGAATATCAGCATCATTATAAATAACGCGCGCCAGTCAAATATCAAAAGAAGAGCAGCGCCGGCCAGCGGTGCCACAATTGGACCAAAGGCAAACACGGCTACGGCAAGCGCCATATTTCGCGCCAGTTCTTTGCCGCTGTAAAGATCACGGATAATCGAACGCGCAACAACGGGACCGGCAGAACCGCCAAGTCCCTGCAAAATTCGTCCGGCAAGCACAGTATCAATATTGGTGGCAAAAACACTGACAATGACGCCGAGGATATATATACTCAATCCCGCTTTTATGACTGCGCGACGCCCGAACCTGTCGGATAGAGAACCGCCCACCAATTGGCCGATGCCAACAGCGGCAAGGAATGCGGGGATCAACAGTTCTACTTTGTAATAGGATGCATCAAGATCAGTAGCGATCCGGGAAAAAGCCGGTAGCAGAATGTCAATGGAAAATGCCGTGAGGGTCAGCAGTAAACCGCAATAAATAATGATTATTCGATTGTGCATGATTTCCCAGGATGAATTGCCGAAGCCTACCTCTAGGCTTATAATACAACCGAATCCACCAAATACTGTCGAAAGCTACCAACTTGCCCGTCATTCGCCTTTCAGAAACAATGATCAACCAGATCGCTGCCGGCGAGGTGGTTGAACGGCCCGCCAGTGTGGTGAAAGAACTGATTGAGAATGCTATTGATGCGGGTGCCAGCCATATTGATGTGATGAGCGGTGCGGGCGGTAAAAATCTGATCCGAATTACTGATGATGGGCAAGGCATGGGGGCTGATGATCTGGCCCTGGCAGTTGAACGCCATTGTACGTCAAAAATTTCTGCTGATCTTTTGGATATTCACACGCTGGGGTTTCGTGGCGAAGCACTGCCCTCAATCGGGTCGGTTGCCCGCCTGACAATAACAACGCGCCACCGCAACGAGGACAATGCCTGGAGCATTGTTGTGAATGGTGGGAAAATATCGCCCGTGCAACCAGCAGCCCTTTCAAAGGGTACGGTGATTGAGGTAGCGGGACTATTTTCAAATGTACCGGCGCGCTTGAAATTTCTGAAATCCGAGCGTGCTGAGACTAATGCGATTACAGAAATATTCAAACGCATGGCTTTGGCGTTCCCGCAAATACGCTTTAGCATTTGCGGGGAAGATCGCTCCGCCCTGGACTACCCATCGAGCGACCTGATTGGGCGCATTACGCAGGTTTTAGGGCCGGAATTTGAAAAGAATGCGCTGCAAATTGATGCGGAACGGGAGGGGTTTTCGCTAACTGGTTATGCGGGTTTGCCGACTTTTAACCGCGGCAATGCGCTTCACCAGTATTTCTTCGTTAATGGCAGGCCGGTACGTGACAAAGCCTTGCTGGGGGCGGTTCGCGGTGCCTATTCGGATTTTTTGGCCGGTGGCCGCCATGGTGTATTGGTGCTATTTTTGGAATGCGAGCCTTCACTGGTAGATGTCAATGTGCATCCGGCCAAGGCTGAGGTGCGTTTTCGTGATAGCGCACTGGTGCGCGGCCTGATTGTTGGCTCATTGAAACAGGCAATCAGTGGTGCGGGGCATCGTGCATCCAGCGAAGGTGGTCGTGACATGATGGCGGCTTTCAGGCCCCAGGGGCAATCCCCGCAAAACACGCCCTGGCAACCGGAACTCTCACCCTATAGACCGCTGGATAATGGCCGGTCATTTAGTGAAGGGGATGTCTCAAAATCGAATGGCTTTGAAGAGAAACAGCATTCTTATGATGCAGGGTTTGCGCCTTCCGGGCAGGTTTCTGATTTTGGGGAGAGCGATCATATTCCCGACAGCGCCTGGCATGATGCCCATCCGCTGGGCGCGGCGCGAGCGCAATTGCATGAAAACTATATCATTGCCCAGACACCAGATGGCCTGATGATTATTGATCAACACGCGGCCCATGAGCGCATAGTCTATGAAAAACTCAAAGCGGGAATGGCCCAGGGCGTGGCAGGGCAGATGTTATTGATCCCTGATGTGATTGATCTTGCCCAGGAAGATGTAGACCGCTTGATAGAGCAGGCCGAAGCACTGGCGAAATTCGGACTGG
>JAKISV010000032.1 GCA_021648425.1 Rhizobiaceae bacterium | reverse complement strand
ATAATTAAAAGGATCGATTTCCATGAGCGCCTCACCCTTTGCAACACGTGCACCGGCCTTAAGGTTTGGGCTTACTGAAATTGCCTCACCGGCCACCAGAGAACGAAGGTCCACCGTTCTTGAGGCAATTGATTCGCCATATACTGTGAATGTCGGGCGATAATCCGCAAGCTTTACCGGCACTGTTTGCACGGTATAAACCGTGCGAAATCCGCTGCGTTTTTTCACTTCCGGTTTTGCATCAATCAGCCGGTTCATGCCGATATAAGAACCCGCCAGCACAGCAACCATCAATATAATCTGGATGGCTCCACGCGCAATTACTGAGACAGCTTTTCTAACAATCCCGGAAGGCTGCGGATCATCAATAACATTTTTCTGCGACGCTTCTTCAAGCTGCTGATTTTCATCGGTGGTTCTTGTCAACATCACAACTTCCCTATCGCAGTATTACCTGCGCACTCCTGATGGGTATAATTAATAGCACGCAATTGCCAATACAAGTTACAGTTTGTTCATTGCCAATCTCCCGGGGTTTATTTTTTTCCCTGGTTCAATTCATTTTCAGCAATATCATAACGTTTGCCGCAGAATTCGCATTTTGAAGTTATCCGACCTGGTTTTTCACTGGCCGCAAAGGCCTCGCTGCGTTCTGGTTGTGAAAAACTATTGATAATGGACACGATTTTTTGCCTGGAACAGGAACATTTGTTGACTATTGGTGATGCCGGATAGACCTCGACGCCATGTTGATGGAATAGCCTGTACAACAAACGTTCAACACCAATTTGCGGGTCGGTTAATTCATCATCACTGACGGTATCAATCAGTGACTGGGTTTCCAGCCAGGCATCATCCATTGGTATTTGCATGTCATTTTTCTGTGGTTCTTCACCGCCGGGCAAATCAATAACTGGCAGGCGATCGGAGGCCTGAGGCAAAAACTGCGCAGTCATTCCTCCCGCCCGCCAACTGGTTTTTGTTCCACCGCCTTCACGCACTTCGACCAGTTGCGCAACGCCAAGTTTCACTTTTGTGGGAATCTGTTCGGATTGACGAAAATACTGGTGTGCGGCCTCTTCCAGGCTCATATTTTGCAGGGCGACTATTCCCTGATAGCGATGAGCATTTGATTTTTGATCAACCGTCATCGCCAAAGTGCCATCGCCCAGCAGAGATTGCGGATCGCTTTTACCTGCTTTAATGGATGAGGCCAATTGCTGTTCATCAAATCCCGCATAGGCACGAACTGAGCCAGGGGTGGTATACTCCACTACAAGCAATGAAACGGGGCCATCGCTTTGGATTTGTATGGTAAACCTGCCCTCAAATTTCAAGGAGCTTCCAAGCAGTACGCCCAGACAAATAGCCTGAGCCAACAGGTGGGAAACCGGTTGGGGGTAGTTATGACTATCGAGTATTGTATTGAGCATCGGGCCCAATTGAACAGCACGCCCGCGTATTTCAAGCGCTTCCACATGGTAAGGAATTACCTGATCATCACCGGGGGTACTGGAGGATGGCTGACTTGGGGGAGGTGACATCATTTTGTTGTTCAGCTGTTTAACCCAAAGCACCAGGCTAGAATTGCCTTTTGTGCATGAAGGCGATTTTCTGCTTCATCAAACACGATTGATTGCGGCCCATCAATCACTTCATCGGTGACTTCTTCACCTCTATGAGCTGGCAGACAATGCATAAATACAGCATCTGATTTTGCTTCTTTCATCAGTTGGCTGTTCACCTGAAACGGCTGAAATGTATTGTGGCCGGAGCTAATATCATCATCACCCATGGAAACCCAGGTATCAGTTACCACACAGTCGCTGCCCTCAACTGCAGACTGCGCATCATTATAGGTAGTGATTTTCGCACCGTTTTGTTTGCCCCATTCAAGATATTTTTGTGCGGGTTGTTTGCCTGGCGGCGTTGCTATCGCCAATTCAAAATCGAACTTTGCTGAAGCATGAACAAAGGAATTGAGGACATTATTGCCATCGCCACTCCAGGCGATTTTCTTGTTTTTGATAGGCCCGCTATGTTCCTGAAATGTCATCACATCCGCCATTAACTGGCAGGGATGGGTATCGTCCGTCAAAGCATTGATTACGGGAACACTGGCATGTTCGGCCATTTCAAGCAGGCGGTCATGGGTAGTGGTTCTAATCATGATGGCATCGACATAGCGCGAGAGTACCCGTGCTGTATCCGCTATTGATTCACCGCGTCCCAACTGGGTGTCGTTGGAAGACAGAAAAATTGTCTCTCCACCAAGCTGACGCATGCCGACGTCAAATGACACTCTTGTGCGAGTTGAAGGCTTGTCGAATATCATCGCCAGCATTTTTCCTGCCAGGGGTTTTGGCGTATCAGCACCTTCCTTGACGGCGCGTTTCATTTCACCGGCATGGTCAAGAATTGAATGCAGTTGACTGCTGGAAAATTCAGATAAATCCAGAAAATGGCGTGGTGTGCCGGTCATTGGTTTTCCTTTAATTGCAGTATTGTTATGTTGTTTGTTTTTCAGACAAAAAATCAAATGCTTTTGTCATGCGTAAATGCGCCTGGGCCAATTCATCTTCAGTAATTATCAGGGGCGGCATCAGACGCACAATATTGTCGCCAGCAGGCGCGCTCAGAACGGCAGCACTACGCAAAGCGGTAACAACTTCGCTATTGGGAACTTTACATTTCAATCCCAATAGCAGTCCTTCACCGCGTATTTCTTCAAACAGGTGAGGGTAAGTTTCAAGATATTCCCCCAGATATTGCTGAAATCTACCCGATACCCGGTTTACATGTTTTAAAAAACCCTCCTCAAGCATGATATCCAGCACTGCATTGCCAACGGCCATTGCCAGCGGATTACCGGCAAATGTTGAACCATGGGTTCCCGGTGTCATTGAAGCGGCAATTTCTTCGCGCGCCAGACAAGCACCCATCGGAAACCCGCCGCCCATACCTTTTGCCAGGGCCATGATATCGGGCTCAACACCGGACCATTGATAGGCGAACAGTTTTCCTGTGCGCGCCATGCCGGTTTGCACTTCATCATAAATCAGCACAAGGCCGTTGTCGTCGCACAGCTGACGCAGCTTTTGAAGATATTCAGATGAATGTTGCCGGATGCCGCCTTCACCCATGATTGGCTCAATTAAAATGGCAGCAGTGTTTTCATCTATCAAAGTCTCTACAATATCTTTGTCGCCATAAGGCAATTGAATAAAGCCCTGGGATTTGGGGCCAAACCCATCCAGATATTGCTGCTTACCACCGGCTGCGATGGTCGCAAGAGTTCTGCCGTGGAATGCGCCCTCAAAGGTAAGGATATTGATGCGCTCAGGGTTGCCAGTAGCGTGGTGAAAATGGCGCGCTGTTTTAATTGAGCACTCCAGAGCCTCCGCACCGGAATTGGTAAAAAACACTTTGTCGGCGAAGGAGTTATCACAAAGCCTGCCAGCCAGTTTTTCACGTCCGGGAACTGCAAACAGATTAGAAGTATGCCAGAGGTTTTGCGCCTGGGTTTCTAAAGCTTCAACCAAATGGGGGTGGGCATGGCCAAGGGAGTTGACGGCAATGCCGGAACTGAAATCCAGAAAATCATGGCCCTCACTATCAAACAATCGCACACCGGCACCGCGAACAAATTGTTGTTCGGGATAAACATAAGTGCCAAATAGGTTGCTATTATTATTCATTTCCAGTTCCATTCCGGCGCAAACAGCCAGTGAATTCATCTCGTTTGCACACTGCTGCCTTCTAAAATACCAAATGCCCGCTGACGAGACGGGCATTTTTGAGTAAATTCCTGAATCCGGATATTTTATCCGGCCTGTCGGTGTAAAACCATTTCAATTACCCGTCAATCCATATCACAGTTTTAGGACCAGGATGTCAATTATCCCAAAAAATACTCAAAACAGAATAAAAACCGCCCGTTTCATAAAGGTCAATACAAGCCCATAACGCAAAACTGATTCGGCTTTCCACAGACAATTGGTAGATGATTCCCCAAACTGTGGATGAACTGAAATAATGATTCGTAGTGCTGGCGCAGGCCTTGTGTAAAATATTCTGAATTAGTAGCCTGCATATCAGCCTGAAGAACTCCAGTATTTAAGCTCTGGGGTAATTCTTTAAATCTATGAACGGGTACTTTGCCTGCTGTTAAACGTTGTTTGACGGCACAGGGTAAATTTGTGTTCATTTACTCGAATTATGCGGAAATTAGCACATGTCCTGGACCGAAGATCGCGTTGCACGCTTAACAAAACTCTGGGCTGACGGATTAAGCGCCAGCCAGGTTGCAGCAGACCTTGGTGGCATCACCAGAAATGCCGTCATCGGGAAAATCCATCGCCTTGGCCTGTCTGGCCGGGTAAAGCCCGCTTCAAAAGGCGGAGGGAGGCCAAAACGCCAGGCCCGCCCCAACGGCTATTCACGTACCAATCGCACAACGCCTAAAATCGCCAGAGCCCGATATGGTGCCGGTTCGGTAAAAGAGGCCGCCTATGTTGCGCCGAATGAAGATCTGGTTGCACCCGAATCCAAAAGGATCAAACTTGTCGAATTGAATGAAACAACCTGCAAATGGCCAGAGGGCGATCCGCAAGACAGGGATTTTAGTTTTTGCGGACATTCGGTTAAGACTGATACTCCCTATTGTGAGTTTCATTGCAAAATGGCCTACCAGCCGCCAGTCGACCGTCGTCGGCCACGCAAAAGCGGTTAGCATCTTTAAGGTTTTGCCTAATTCACGACAGATTATTGATCCAGTGATGGTTTGTGCGTGCGTTAAAAACCGGAGAATTGCTCAATGAAAAATCCCTGGACAAAATTCAGCGGGGCGATTGCATTTAGCGCTGTGATGTTTTCATTATCAGTAGTTCCATCTTTGTCGCAATCCTGCACCGGGTCACCGAAATTCAGTGTCTGGGCAAAAGAATTTATAGCCGAAGCAAAGGCCGCAGGAATATCTGCCTCCACTTTGGCTGCAGCGTCAAAACAATTTAGCTACGACAAATCTGTGGTTCAAAAAGATCGTCGCCAGGGCGTGTTTTCTCAAAGTTTTTTACAGTTCTCCGATCGCATGGTGGCGCAATACCGACTGGATACCGGACGTCGAAATCTGAAAAAAATGAAGTCAACATTTTCACGTATTGAAAATCAGTTCGGCGTTCCCGGCGCTGTCATATCCGCATTCTGGGGACTGGAAACAGACTTTGGCGCCAATATTGGTAAAGAATCCACCCTGCGTTCGCTTTCCACTCTTGCCTATGATTGCCGCAGGCCGGAAAAATTCAGGCCGCAACTGATGGATGCGTTGCGCCTGATTGATAATGGTGACTTGAAAATATCACAAATGGTAGGGGCCTGGGCGGGAGAACTGGGGCAGACACAGTTTTTACCTACCGAATATAATACCGTTGCAATAGATTTTGATGGTGACGGCAAACGCAACCTTCTGACCAGCAAAGCTGATGCGCTGGCCTCTTCGGCCAATCTGCTAAAAAGCTTTGGTTGGCGAAAAGGTGAGCCCTGGTTGCAGGAAGTGCGTGTGCCAAAACAAATGAACTGGGCTGATGCGGACCTGGCAATTAAACTGCCCCGTTCCCAATGGAAATCGCGCGGCGTAAAATTTGTCGATGGCTCTGCCATCCCTTCAGACAATCTGTCTGCAGCCTTGTTGTTACCGATGGGTTATCGCGGCCCGGCATTTTTAGCCTACCACAATTTTGATATGTTTCTGGAATGGAACCAGAGCCTGGTTTATTCAACCACTGCCGCCTATTTTGCCACCCGACTGGCCGGCGAAAATAGAGTTCAACGCGGCGCCAAAATCGCCTCGCTTGATGGTGATCAAACCAAACAGTTGCAACGCGCACTGGTAAAACGCGGGTATGATGTAGGAAAAGTCGACGGAATAATCGGTAAAAACACCCGGGCCGCTGTTAAAGCCATCCAGCAAAAACTGGGCCTGCCTGCGGATTCTTATCCAACTGCCGGGCTTTTGGCTAAGCTGTTATAGTTCCAACACTTCTTTAGAATTCACCGTGCTGTCAGCATTGAGTTTATATATCATCGGCACACCGGTCCCTAAATTAAGCTCGGTCACCTGCTTTTTACTCAAGCCATCAAGCACCATAACAAGCGAGCGCAGGGAATTTCCGTGGGCTGCCACTAATACGCATTGCCCGCGCAATACCCTTGGCAGAATATCGCTCATGTAATAGGGCCAAACCCTGGCTCCCGTATCCTTCAGGCTTTCACCGCCCGGTGGTGGCGTATCATAAGAACGACGCCAGACATGGACTTGCTCTTCACCCCATTTTTTTCGCGCATCATCCTTGTTAAGCCCGGCCAGATCACCATAGTCGCGCTCATTGAGAGCCTGTTCGCGGATGGTCTCAAGCGACGATTGCCCCACACCATCGAGCACATACTGGCAGGTACGCTGGGCACGGATAAGTTCACTGGTTAGAGCAATATCAAATTTGATGTTTCGCTCACCCAGTATTTTGCCAGCCTGAATGGCTTCTTCAACGCCTTTTTCAGTGAGGTCCGGATCTTTCCAACCGGTAAAAAGATTTTTCAGATTCCACTCGCTTTGTCCGTGGCGTACAAGAATTAAAGTGCGTTCCATATTTAGTTATTCTCCAAATTTCAATTGAGTCCCAGAACATCTTTCATTGAATAAAGTCCGGGTTTTTTGCCTTTTGCCCAAAGTGCCGCTTTTAATGCACCGCGGGCAAACAGACCGCGATCTGTCGCCCGGTGAGAGAGTTCAATCACTTCGCCTTCGCCTGCCAGCATCACGCTGTGTTCGCCAATAACCGAGCCTCCGCGCAGGGTCGCAAAACCGATTGTGCCCTCCTTGCGCGCGCCGGTAATGCCGTCGCGGGACTTCACTGCATTTTCGTTCAAATCAATGCCACGACCGGCAGCGGCAGCTTCACCCAGCAACAAGGCAGTGCCCGATGGTGCATCAATTTTGTGTTTATGGTGCATTTCCAGCACCTCGATATCAAAATCTTCAGGGCCAAGGGATTTTGCCGCGCGCTCCACCAAAGCGGCAAGCAGGTTGACGCCCAGGCTCATATTGCCGGATTTGACAATAGTGGCATGGCGCGCTGCGGCTGCAAATTTTTCTTCATCATCCTTTGTGCATCCGGTGGTGCCGATGATGTGGATAATTCTAGCCTGAGCGGCAAGGGTGGCAAATTCCACGCTGGCTGCAGGTATTGTGAAATCAATCACCCCTTCAGCTTTTGCAAATATAGGCAGCGGATCATCAGTGATATTCACACCAAGCAATCCAACGCCCGCCAGTTCGCCGGCATCCCTACCCAGATTTTGATCACCTTCACGCTCAATCGCGCCAAAAAGCTCAACGCCTTCAGCTTCAGTTATCGCTCTTACAAGCGTTCTTCCCATGCGCCCGCCAGCGCCAACTACGACCAGTTTCATGAAAATTCACCAGGTTTCAAAACAGTTCCTGTTTAACGACCAACATCAATAAAGCAAAGAGCAAACATTGAAAACAGCAGTGCTTATTTTGCATGGTAAATGGCGCTGGCGTGGCTCATATCATATCTGTCGGGTGTGCGCACATAGTTGGCCAGGCCCTCAAGAGCCGCCAATTCTTTGTTGACAAAATAGGTGGGTATCATTTTTGCCAGATCAACCAGTGGAGGTTTATGCTCAAATTCACGACGAAATCCTGCCGCTTTGATTTGTGTCAGCATCTTGTGGGCCATGCCGCCGCTCACATATACGCCGCCCAACGCCATCACGCCCAAAGCGTGATTTGCCGCGACACGACCAAGTAGCGCTGCAAATATTTCCACTGCTTCCAGGGCAGCCGCGTTATCTGTGTTCAGTGCCGCTACTGATATGTTTGCGGCACTCATATCACTCGTTTTTGTCTTTATGTCATCAGCGCGACAAATGGCTTGATACAGATTTTCCAACCCCGGCCCCGATATCAAATCAACTACTGTCTGGCGATCATTTTTACGGTTTAGGAAGGGCTGAATCTGCAATTCACGCTGGCGGTTTAAGCCGGTTCCCAATCCAAAATCAGCACAGGCACCCTCACCCGGTATAATCGCCCAGCGACCATTCGCATGGATCAGCGTGGCTACACCAAAACTGGTGCCGGGACCCAATACGACACGGGTGGCATTTTCCTTGAACTTCCCGCCGCCGATTTTTTGCATATCGCTTCTGCCAATTGCCAATACACCCAGCGCCTGGGCTGGAAAATCATTCATGAATTCGGCACTTTTCAAATTAAGGTCCGCGACGATTTCATCGGGTATCACCTTGCAATTGGAATAGGTGAGCTTGTATTCGCTGCCAATGACAGGCGCGGCGATGCCAATAACCAGCCGTTTGGGAATTATTGAGGTTTTTGCATATACTGCTTTATTAATCAGGCTTTGAAGATCGGGAAAATCATTGGTGTTTACTGGCGTGAATATTTCCAGCTCGCTGTGGGCGTCATTAATCAGGCCAAAGCGCGAATTTGTACCACCAATATCACCAACCAGCACCGGAAAATCCATATCACCACTCATAACCATTGTTCCTGTTTTCAAAAAACCATAAAAATATACCTTGAGAACAAGTTTTTACCATGCAAATATGAACTCAAGGTATCCGGTGTTTGGATTATATACGGATCACAAACACCCAATCCTAAATAAATTTTGTTGCCGGATTTAAGTCCCGACTTATGGTCAGGGTTAAAGTTGGCAACTTGAATAACAGACTAAGGGAGACTGTAAATATTATGAAAAAAAGAACATTCCTCGGCTTCGTGGCCGCTACCGCTGTTGGTGTGACCATGAGTTTCACATCAGCCTTTGCCCAAACAACACCAGCTATTGTTTTTGATCTTGGCGGCAAGTTTGACAAATCTTTCAACCAGTCGGCTTATGATGGCGCGGAGCGCTTCACTAAAGAAACCGGCATTAAATATCGTGGATTTGAAATCCAGAATGCTTCCCAGCGCGAACAGGCCTATCGCCGTTTTGCCCGTGATGGCAACAATCCGGTTATTGCCATCGGCTTTGCTTCTGCCGAAGCACTGACCAAAGTGGCCAAGGAATTTCCAGATACCAAATTTGCTATCATCGACATGGTGGTTGATCTGCCAAACGTGCGTTCGATTGTTTATAAGGAACATGAAGGCTCATTTCTGGTTGGTGTGATGGCGGCCAAAGCGTCGAAAACCGGCAAAGTCGGATTTATCGGCGGCATGGACATTCCGCTTATCCGCAAATTCGCCTGTGGTTATGCCCAGGGTGTTAAATCGGTTAATCCTGATGCGACAGTATTCCAGAACATGACCGGCACAACCGGTGCAGCCTGGAACAACCCGGTTAAGGGTGGCGAACTTGCCAAGTCTCAGATGGACCAGGGCGCTGATGTAATATTCGCAGCAGCAGGCTCAACCGGACTTGGTGTTCTGCAGGCCGCAGCTGATGCGGGAAAATTCTCTATCGGTGTTGATGCCAACCAAAACTACCTGCATCCGGGCTCCGTTCTGACTTCCATGCTCAAGCGCGTAGATGTTGCCGTTTATAACGCCTTTATGGACGTTAAAGATGACAAATGGACAGCCGGCTTTAACGTACTTGGCCTGAGTGAAGGCGGCGTTGACTATGCGGTTGACGACAACAACATGAAACTGGTCGATGACGACATGAAAGCAGCCGTGGAAAAAGCCAAAGCCGATATCATGGCTGGAACAGTAGCTGTTCACGACTATATGTCAGACAATACCTGCCCGGTTGAATTCAACTAGGTTTACAGGATTAAAATTAGAAGCCGCCTGATTTTTCAGGCGGCTTTTTTTGTCACCCGCACACCGTATCCAGCGCAATCAGGCACATGTCGCGCATGGATTGCTCGCGGTCTTTTGAGCTTAGTTCGTTGGTTTCACCAATCACATCGGACACGGTCATGATGCCAAGGGCTGCCGCATCGAATTTTGCTGCCAGCGTATAAAGGGCCGCCGCTTCCATTTCCACGCCTAAAACGCCGTGGGCTTTTACTTTATCAAGATGATGCAAATCATCGATATAAAACTGATCGCCACTCATGATTGGGCCGACAAAGTGGCGGATTTTGCGCTGTTCAGCCAGGGCCACGGCATCGCGCAACAGGTAGAAATCAGCGACAGGCGCATAGGCGATATTGCCAAATTTCTGTTTGTTGATTGATGAATCTGTTGAGGCCGCGTTGCATATATGACATCAAGCAGACCAAGGCCTGGCCCGATTGCGCCGCAGGAACCCACACGAATGAGATTTTTTACACCATAAAGTTCAAGCAGTTCATGGACATAGATTGAAAGCGAAGGCATGCCCATGCCGGTGCCCATGACGGATACTGGGTGGCCATTATAAGTGCCGGTAAAGCCCAGCATGCCACGCACCTCGTTGAAACATTTTGGCTTATCAAGAAAAGTCTCGGCAATCCATTTGGCTCTTAGCGGGTCGCCGGGCAGTAAAATAGATTCGGCGATCTCGCCCTTTTTTGCAGAAATATGCGGTGTCATATCGGGTTTCCTAATAATGCGGCGGTTTGGTAATTTCCGGTGCGGCTAAAGAATTTTCCTCCAGCGTTGCAAATCGCCTGGTTAAAACCTGCATTTTGCTTTCCATTTCTGCAATAATTTTCCACTGGCCAGCCAACTGATTTGACAATTCTTCGATTGTTTTTTCATGATGGGCAAGCATTTCTTCCAATTCGCTAATCCGTTTATGAGTTTCGCACATAAATTTCCCGTAAGTTTTGTTGTTTCAAGATTCATCGGTAAAGGTAGCAATAAAATTTGACCTTTTGGAAAAAATTTGAAACGTTAGCTTATCCGAGCCATCAGAAGTTCGGCACTACAAAATGAGGGGACATGGCCAAGCAATCTTCCAGCAGCCCACCGGCGATCAAGTTGTCCGGCATTTCCAAAAGCTTTGGTCCCGTTCAGGCCAACAAGGATATCGATCTTGTTGTTGAAAAAGGCTCAATTCACGGCATCATTGGTGAGAACGGCGCGGGAAAATCGACGCTGATGTCCATTCTTTACGGGTTTTATCACGCTGATAGCGGCACAATTGCCATCAATGGCAAGGAAATGAAAATCCCCGACAGCCAGGCGGCCATTGCGGCGGGTATCGGCATGGTGCATCAGCACTTTATGCTGGTTGATAATTTTACTGTGCTGGAAAATGTTATTCTGGGCGCTGAGGGCGGTGCCATCCTTAATCGCGGGATTGCCAAAGCGAAAACAGAATTGCAGCGGCTGGAGGACGAATATTCTCTCGATGTGGATATTGATACGCTGATTGAGGAATTGCCGGTTGGGTTGCAGCAAAGGGTGGAAATTCTCAAAGCTCTGTTTCGCAATGCAGATATTCTGATACTGGATGAACCCACAGGCGTTCTTACCCCTGCGGAAGCCGACCACCTGTTTCGCATTTTCAGACAGCTGCGCGATGAGGGTAAAACCATCATTTTGATCACCCATAAGCTGCGCGAAATCATGGCGATAACCGACAGCGTATCGGTGATGCGGCGCGGTGAAATGGTGGCCACGCGCAAAACCTCAGAGACCAGCGTTGAAGAACTGGCCGAACTGATGGTCGGCCGGCGCGTATTGTTGCGGGTGGATAAGGGCGAGGCAAACCCCGGTGAAGACAAGCTTGTGGTTGAAAATCTGACTGTCAAAGACGAGCGCGGCGTTGTTATGGTTGATGATGTCAGCTTTAGTGTAAAAGCCGGAGAAATCGTCGGCATTGCCGGTGTGGCAGGAAATGGTCAGTCGGAATTAATGGCCGCCATATCAGGCATTATGCGCGCTGAGACCGGTAGAGTGCTGCTGGATGGGAAACCCATTCACGTCACCGGCCATGCGGACCCTGCCCTGCTGCGCCAGCGCGGCATGGCCCATGTACCCGAAGACCGCCACCATATGGGGTTGGTATTGCCTTTTTCTGAAAAAGAGAATTCCATTTTGGGCTATCAAAATGATGAAACCTACACTTCCGGTCAGTTCTTGCAAATGGCAGCCATTGACGCGGATGCCCGTGCAAAAATCAAACAATATGATATCCGCCCGCCAAATCCTGACTTAAAGGCCAGTAGTTTTTCCGGCGGCAATCAGCAGAAAATCGTTTTGTCCCGCGAAATGGAGCGCGACCCGGTGGTTTTACTGGTGGGCCAACCAACACGAGGCGTTGATGTGGGGGCTATTGAATTTATCCACAAACGCATCATTGAAATGCGCGATGCGGGCAAAGCGGTATTGCTGGTATCGGTGGAGCTGGATGAAATCCGTTCACTTGCGGACAGAACCCTGGTGATGTTTGCCGGGAAGATTGTTGGCGAACGCGGACCTGAGGCCAGCGAGGGCGAGCTGGGACTGCTGATGGCCGGTGTGACAGATAATGATGGCGCGGAGGCTCGACAATGAGCGAACCCGGCCCCAATGCACGTATTTCAATGATATCACTTGGTGTTGAGGATCTATCTAAATCCACGCAATTCTATCAGGCTTTGGGCTGGGTGAAATCACCTAAAAGCCAGGAAAAAATTTCGTTCATGAAAGGCAACAATATTGTGCTTGGCCTTTATGGCCGTGCCAGCCTTGCGCAGGATGCTGGAGTGGAGAATGCCCCAACCGGTTTTTCCGGCATTGCCCTGGCGTTGAATTTACCTTCTGAAACCGATGTGGATAATTTCGCAAAACTTGCCGCTACAGCCGGTGGTAATATTGTAAAAAAACCCCAGAAAGTATTCTGGGGAGGATATTCAGGATATTTCAGCGATCTGGATGGTCATCTTTGGGAAATTGCTCATAATCCCTTTGTGGAATTTGACGCCAATGGCAATCTTGATTTGGACGGAGAACAGGCACAATGAAAAACGAGTTGCCAAAATGGGCTGACTATATTCTCCTGCCGCTAATCAATTTGACCATAGCCTTTATGGTTGCCGGGCTGGTGGTTTTACTGGTGGGGGAAAACCCGCTGGAGGCTGCTTATATTCTGGTGCGTGGCGCTTTTGGTTATGGCGGCGGCATCGCTTATACGCTTTATTATGCCACCAATTTTATCTTCACCGGCCTGTCGGTGGCCGTGGCGTTCCATTGCGGATTGTTTAACATCGGTTCGGAAGGACAAGCCTATATTGGCGGGCTGGGGGTGGCAATCGCGGTTCTGGCGCTCGACAATTTCATGCCCTGGTGGGTGATATTCCCCCTTGCGATATTGTCTTCAGCATTGTTTGGTGCCGCCTGGGCGCTGATACCCGCCTGGCTGCAGGCCAAGCGTGGTTCGCATATCGTAATTACTACCATCATGTTCAATTTCATTGCCGCATCAATCATGGTTTATGCGCTGGTGGAGGTGTTAAAACCGGCGGGTTCAATGGCGCCGCAAACGCGCACATTTGAGCAGGCCGGGCAAATCCCCAAGCTTGACTGGTTGTTTGAAATATTTGGCTCCGGTCTGCAGGGCGCACCTTTGAACCTGTCGTTCTTTCTGGCGCTGATCATGGCGTTTTTGGTGTGGGTGTTAATCTGGCGTACCAAGTTCGGTTATGAACTTCGCACCACCGGCACCAACCCCACGGCTGCAATCTACGCCGGAATACCCCCCGTAAGAACCATTGTCATTACCATGCTGATTTCAGGCGCACTGGCTGGAATGATGGCGTTAAATCCAGTAATGGGCGATCAGACACGCGTTGAACTTGATTTCACCGCCGGAGCCGGATTTGTCGGAATTGCCGTTGCGCTGATGGGGCGCGGGCACCCGGTGGGAATTATATTTGCGGCAATATTGTTTGGTATGCTTTATCAGGGCGGCGCGGAATTGTCCTTTGATATGCCAAACATTTCACGCGATATGATTATCGCCATTCAAGGCCTGGTAATCTTTTTTGCCGGAGCGCTGGAACATGTATTTCGACCGAGCATGATAAGATTTTTCTCACGGTTTGAAAAACCGCCTTCTGAACCCGGCAGGGAGGCGGCCTGATGGAGTTTTTATATAATCTTGATGTCCTGAATTCGACTATCCGGCTGTCAACGCCATTGCTGTTGGCGGCGCTGGCCGGTCTATATTCTGAACGCGCGGGTGTGTTTGATATCTCGCTTGAAGGTAAAATGCTGGGCGGGGCTTTTGCAGCGGGTGCTGCAGCATTTGTGTTTAATTCCGCATGGATTGGCCTGTTTGCAGGAGTTTCACTGTCAGTTCTGTTGGCCTTGCTGCACGGTTATGCCTGTATTACGGCGCGTGGTAATCAGATTGTTTCAGGCGTTGCCATCAATTTTATCGTTGCGGGCATTGCCATTTTACTGGGTCAGAGCTGGTTTGGGCTTGGGGGCAGAACGCCGCAATTATCCGGGCCGGAGCGGTTTCGTGAAATCACTCTCCCCGGTGCTGAGGCGCTGGCAGATGTACCCATTATCGGCTGGTTATATTCGGGCATATTATCGGGGCAGGCCATCCTGGTTTACATCGCATTCCTGGCAGTGCCCTTTACCTGGTGGGTATTGTTTCGCACCCGGTTTGGATTGCGCATGCGTGCGGTGGGCGAAAATCCGGCTGCAGTAGATACGGCTGGAATTTCCGTTACCTGGGCGCGCTATCGCGCAGTAATGATCTGCGGTGTGCTGTGTGGAATTGCGGGGGCATATCTGGCTCTTGGACTTTCCGCCGGTTTTGTCAAAGACATGACAGCGGGCAAGGGTTTCATCGCTCTGGCTGCGCTGATATTTGCCAAATGGAAACCGGTGAACGTAATGTTTGCTGCATTGTTGTTTGGCTATCTTGAAGCAGTCGGCATTCGAATGCAGGGCAAGTCCATGCCGTTTATCGGAGAAGTTCCGGTGACGGCAATTCAGGCTCTGCCCTATGTGTTGACGGTGGTATTGCTGGCCGGTTTCATCGGCAAAGCTATCCCGCCCAAAGCCGGTGGCATACCCTATGTGAAAGAGCGCTAAATGGCTTCTGCACTTTATACACTGGCGGTCAAAGCATCAAAAAAAGCTCACGCGCCCTATTCGAAATTTCATGTGGGAGTGGCAATCGAAACAAAGGACGGGCGTGTTTTTTCCGGCTGCAACATTGAGAACGCTTCTTATCCCGAAGGCTGGTGCGCGGAAACGACCGCTATCAGCCATATGATAATGGATGGCGGTGGCACAATTGCGCAAATGGCGGTTTATTGCGGTGAGATGGATAAGATTACACCATGCGGCGGCTGTCGCCAGCGCATCAGTGAATTTGGCAATGTAGATACAATTATTCACCTTTGCGATAAAAATGGTATTGTTGAATCGGTGAACATGGGCGAACTGTTGCCCAGAGCCTTTAATTTTTGATACGGAAACACCGATGAAAGCAGCAACGGCAGAAATAATCCGCGCCCTTGATGGTTTGATGCCGCGTACCGCGATAATTCTGGGCTCCGGTTTGGGTGGCCTGGTGGAAAACCTTACCGATGCAGTGACTATTGCTTTTGCAGATTTGGAAGGCTTCCCGCAATCAGGTGTCTCGGGCCATTCGGGTATGCTTGTGGCAGGAAAGCTGGCGGAAGTGCCGGTAATTCTTGTTTCCGGCCGTATACACTATTATGAAAGTGGCGATGCTTCAGCCATGCGTTTGCCGATTGAGTGCCTCAAAGCGATAGGTGTTAGAAACCTTATTCTGACGAATTCTGCCGGTTCTGTGGATGAAAAAATGGCGCCGGGCAGCGTTATGCAAATCAGCGACCATATCGATTTTTCCGGTCGCAACCCGCTGATTGGAGAACCTACAGATAAACGCTTTGTCGGCATGACAAATGCCTATGACGAGGAACTTGCAGCACAGATGCGCGCGGCGGCGAAAAAATCAAAAGTGGAACTGTTCAAGGGTGTTTATATGTGGTTTTCAGGCCCAAGCTTCGAGACGCCAGCCGAGATAAAAATGGCCCGAATATTGGGGGCTAATGCCGTTGGCATGTCGACCGTACCCGAAGTCATCCTGGGGCGGTTTGTTGGCCTGAATATTGCAGCTTTTTCGGTTATTACCAATTTTGCCGCCGGCATGACCGGAGATGAATTATCCCATGATGAAACCAAGGAAATGGCTCCTAAAGGCGGTGAAAATCTGACAAAGATTTTGACAGCCTGGCTTGAGGCGAAATAGAAACCAATTGTTATGAGTACAACACAAACTTCAAAAGCAGACGGAAAGCTGGCGCTTTCTCCTGAACCCCAAACGAGCCGTGACCTTGTGACGCTTGCCCCCGCCTTTAAGCGCAACGAGGGCATCGAACTTACTGCGCAATTATTTGAATCAGTTGAAGTAAACCTGTCCGCTGTTATCCGCCGCGCTTCCACTCTCACCACACGGCGCTCGGTCAAAAAACAATGGCAGGCAGCATGGCTGATTAAAGCAATCGGGATTATCGATCTCACCACGCTGGCAGGAGATGATACGCCGGGTCGGGTTAAAAGGCTTTGTGCCAAAGCAAAAAACCCACTGCGTACGGATTTACTGGAGGCTATCGGCTTGAAGCCCGGCTCTGTTACCACCGGCGCTATCTGCGTTTATCCAACCATGGTGGCAACTGCAGTCGACGCCCTTAAAGGAACCAACATTCCCGTAGCCTCCGTTGCAACAGGATTTCCAGCGGGATTAACGCCTTTGGCTCAACGGCTGGCCGAGGTTAAATATGCTGTTGCCAAGGGCGCTAACGAAATCGACATGGTGATTACCCGCGCTCATGTTCTAGGCGGTAACTGGCGCGCACTTTATGATGAAGTCAGCGCCATTCGTAAAGCCTGCGGGGAAGCGCATCTGAAAGTTATTCTGGCCACTGGTGATTTAAAAACTCTCACCAATGTCTACAAAGCCAGCATGGTTTCGATGATGGCTGGCGGTGATTTTATCAAAACATCTACCGGCATGGAGGGCGTTAATGCTACGCTACCCGTGAGCCTTACCATGGTACGTGCTATTCGTGACTATCATGATGCGACCGGGTTAAAGGTGGGTTTCAAACCGGCAGGTGGTGTCAAAACCGCCAAGGATGCTCTGGCCTGGTTAATCCTGATGAAAGAAGAATTGGGCCGCGACTGGCTGGAGCCGGAGTTGTTTCGTATCGGGGCCAGTTCGCTGTTGGGGGATATCGAGCGTCAGATTGAGCACTATGTCACCGGGCGCTACTCCGCCAGCTACCGCCATGCGATGGGTTAGGAAAAATCTATGAATAAAATCAGCGATATTCTGCAAAATATGGATTACGGTCTGGCACCGGAATCAGATGATATTGCGCGTGAGTGGATTGCCACTCACAAAGGCAGGTTCGGCCATTTCATCAATGGTAAATTCACTAAACCGAGCGCAAAAACTTTCAAGGTTTCCAGCCCGATTGACGGCAAAAAAATTGCAGAATTTTCCCTTGGTACAAAATCCGATGTCAATTCAGCGGCAAATACCGCGAAAAAGGCATTGGCTTCATGGGCGCAAACCTCAGGACACCAGCGCGCGCGCTATCTTTATGCACTGGCCCGTCTGGTGCAAAAACATTCACGTCTGCTGGCAGTGCTGGAAACCATCGACAACGGTAAACCGATCCGTGAAACCCGCGACATAGATATTCCTCTGGTGGCGCGGCATTTTTATCACCATGCCGGATGGGCGCAATTGCTTGACAGTGAGTTTCCAGGCCATCGCGGAGTTGGTGTTTGCGGGCAGATTATTCCCTGGAATTTTCCCCTGCTGATGTTGTCATGGAAAGTCGCGCCTGCGCTTGCTGCAGGCTGCACGATAGTTCTCAAACCCGCCGAATACACACCACTCACCGCCATGGTGTTTGCACAATTGTGTAATGAGGCGGGACTGCCGCCAGGCGTGTTCAATATTGTCAATGGCGATGGCAGCACCGGGGCGGCCATTACTGAACACAAGACATTCGACAAAATCGCCTTCACCGGCTCCACCGATGTGGGCCGTATCATTCGCAAAACAACTGCCGGCACAGGTAAAAAACTGTCGCTGGAACTGGGCGGAAAATCTCCATTCATTATCTACGACAAAGCAGATATCGACAGCGCGGTGGAAGGCATTGTTGATGCCATCTGGTTTAACCAGGGCGAAGTGTGCTGTGCTGGTTCACGCGCATTGGTGCAGGAAGGCATCGCTGAAAAGTTTTATACAAAACTCAAAGCGCGGATGGAAAAACTGAGGGTTGGCAATCCGCTCGATAAAAGTGTCGACATGGGAAGCGTGGTTCATCCCACCCAACTGGCCAATATCAAAAAGCGCGTAGAAGAAGGCGTATCTTCCGGCGCGCAATTGTGGCAACCCAAATGGTCAGGGGGCAACAAAGGATTTGTTGGCGGTGCCAGTATCAAAGGCTGCTATTACCCGCCCACCTTGTTCACCGAAGTGCAACCCGCCTCTCTTCTGGCACGCGAAGAAATATTTGGCCCGGTAATCGTGGCGACGACTTTTCGTACACCCGATGAGGCAGTGGCACTTGCCAATGACAGCCGTTATGGCCTGTCAGCATCCATCTGGTCGCAAAGCCTGGATATTGCTTTTGATGCAGCCAAAAAAATGAAGGCCGGTATTGTGTGGATTAATTCCACCAACATGCTCGACGCTTCAGCTGGTTTTGGCGGCTATAAAGAATCCGGATTTGGCCGCGAGGGTGCCAGAGAAGGCATGATGGAATATCTGGTGCCCGAATGGCAAAAAGCTGCCAGCAGAATTACGCCTTCTAAAAAGCTACCGAATGCGACACCAGCGCGCGGTGATGGCAATGCTATCGACCGCACGGCAAAATTTTATATCGGCGGCAAACAGACGCGCCCTGATTCGGGATATTCTTTTCCTGTGCTCAATGCCGGAGGTAAAGTGATTTCAGAAGCAGGCCTTGGTAATCGCAAAGATATTCGCAATGCGGTCGAGGCGGCGCACAAGGCAGCAGGCTGGAGCGCCATGACCGGGCACCAACGCGCACAGGTATTATACTTCCTGGCTGAAAACCTTGAAACGCGCCGTGATGAATTTATTGCCCGGCTGGTTGAGATGACCGGGGACAACATCAAAAAGGCCACGCGCGAGTTTGATGCCTCAATCAACCGGGTTTTCCACTACGCCGCCTGGACTGATAAATATGATGGTGATGTGCGTGCACCCCAAGGCAATATGCTGGTTTTGTCATTAAAAGAAAGCTGGGAGGTGATCGCCATCTCCTGCCCGGATGAAGCGCCGCTTTTATCGTTTCTGTCTTTGGCATTACCGGCAATTGCCATGGGCAACCGCATTGTCATTACCCCATCTCAAGCCCACCCGCTGATTGCTGCGGACCTTTATCAGGTGTTTGATACCAGCGATATTCCCGGCGGCGTCATCAATATAGTCATGGGTGATCGCAACGAGCTGGCCGATACCATGGCCAAACATGACGACATCGCCGCCCACTGGTATTTTGGATGTGAAAAGGGAAGCAAAATGGTCGAATTTGAATCCGCCGGAAATCTCAAAGCCACCTGGGTAAACAATGGCAAGGCACGTGACTGGTATGATGAAGCCCAGGGTGCAGGTGAAGAATTTTTGTTCAGAGCGGTTCGCTTTAAAAATATCTGGACGCCGTTTGGCGTGTGAGTGGAGAAACTCATTATGCTGCCTCAGGAAATCATTCGCAAAAAGCGCGACAAGCAGGTTTTAAGTACGCAGGAAATTGCGGAATTTATTGCTGGCGTTAGCGATGGCAGTGTCAGCGAAGGCCAGGTGGCTGCCTTTGCCATGGCCGTATATTTCAATTCGATGAACCGCGAGGAAGCTGTGGCGCTGACACTTGCCATGCGCGATTCAGGCAATGTGCTGGACTGGTCGTTTCTCAACGGGCCGGTGCTCGACAAACATTCAACCGGTGGTGTTGGTGACAATGTTTCGTTGATGCTGGCCCCGGCGATTGCGGCCTGCGGCGGCTATGTGCCGATGATATCGGGGCGCGGGCTTGGCCATACCGGTGGCACGCTGGATAAGTTTGATGCTATTCCCGGTTACCAGACACAGCCCGACAT
>JAKISV010000031.1 GCA_021648425.1 Rhizobiaceae bacterium | reverse complement strand
AAGGGCCTCGTTACTGTGGGCTTACTTCGGAACCAGACCAAAAATCTCTGCGCGGGGCTTTTGATAAAAGCCGCATTGCAGCAATACTGCGTTAGGTTTTTATGGAAAGCCCCGCAAGTTTGCACTTTATAGGTATGACGCTGATGCTGGAATGCATCGAGTGAGGGTGGGAGTGTGTGCATATACTATCTATCATCTTCAAACCCACCCTTCGTCATCCTCTGACTTGATCAGAGGATCCAGCGCAACATGTGCCGAAGGCTCAATCTGATTAAAAAGGAGGCTTCGGCTTCGCCACATTGTAACGCTGGATCCACGGGGCAAGCCCGAGGATGACGAAGTGGGGTGCGGAGCATGACGAAGGGGGCGCAGAGGGTGAGGCTTTAGCCCTAGCCGAGGCTCCCTGAAAGCATCAGGGCGAGGTGCGCAGCACCCAGCAAGGATTAGCCGTGAGCGAGAACAATACCCTAACTACCCAGATCACGAATATTCAAACGCGTAATCCGGTTCTTTTCACGACCCACAACGGCAAACCGTTTGCCGTAAAATGTAAATGCCTGTTTTTCATCGGGTATCATTTGCACCTCATGAATAACCAGCCCGGCAACGGTGGTTGCCTCTTCATCGGGCAGTTCCCAATCCAGTGCCCGGTTGAGATCGCGCACCGGCATCGAGCCATCAACAATCACAGAACCATCGGGTTGTGTTTCAACCCCCTGCATATCCACATCATGTTCATCAGCAATCTGGCCGACAATTTCTTCCAGAATATCTTCAAGCGTTACCAGCCCTTCCACTTCGCCATATTCATCCACCACCAGGGCAAAATGTGCTTTGCGGCGCAGGAAGGCATTCAACTGGTGTTGCAGCGGTGTGTTTTCCGGCACAAACCACGGCTGGCTGGCGATGCTCACAATATTAAGCGAATTAATGCTTTTAGAGCCGCCGGCAATCGCCCGCAGAAAATCCTTTGAATGAACCACCCCGATTATATTTTCGCTTTCATCACGCCAGACCGGCAGTCTTGTATAGGGGCTGTTCAGAATTTGTTTGACAATTTTTGCCGGTGGATCGTCAGCATTGATCGAAATCATCTTGGTGCGATGTATCATTACATCCGACACTTCCATATCGTTCAAATCCAGCAGACCGCCGAGGCGATCGCGGTCATCCTTGATGACGGAGCCATCCTGATGAAGAACCTCCACCGTTCCACGCAATTCTTCATGGGCGCTGAGCAGGTGGTTGCCTTCGCCGAATTTTACGCCAAACAGCCGCAATATCGCGCGAACCAGCATGGTTATAAAATTGGAAAGCGGCGAGATGACCGCCACAACAATTCGAAGTGGGGAAGCAACGGCCAGGGAAAATTTTTCCGGATCGGAAATTGCCCAGAACTTCGGCAGTACTTCAGCAAAAATCACTACCACCAGCGTCATTACAATGGTGGCATAGATTATTCCGGCTTCACCAAACAGTTTGATAAACAACGATGTTGCCAGTACCGAGGCCAGAATATTCACCAGATTATTGGCAAACAACAGTGCGCTGATCAGACGGTCACGGTGATTGATCAGTTGGGTTACAAGGGTGGCACGGGTGTCACCCGATTTTTTCAACGAATGCATTCGTGCCCGCGAAGCTGCTGTCAATGCAGTTTCCGAGCCGGAAAAAAATCCCGACAAAATAATCAGAATGATGATGATTGCAATCAGCATCCACAAGGTAGTCGTCATAGTTTTTCCTCAAGAAAGGCCAGCACCTGCGAAGCCGCAACATTGTTTGCAATATATGATTTTCCAAGGCCTTTTGTAAGGATAAAAGTAAGTTCACCCTTAAGCACCTTTTTATCCTGGCTGATAAATTCAAGCAATTTCTCCGCATTGGGTAATTCACCGGGTATGTCACCCAGTGCGGTGGGTAGACCGACCTTTTGCAAATGCTCTTTTACCCGCACAACGCTGTCCGCGTCACAAAGGTTCATCCGGTTGGAAAATTCGTGCGCCAGAACCATGCCGATGGCAACGCCTTCCCCGTGCACCAATCGCCTGGCATCAAAACCGGTAGCCGCCTCCAGCGCATGGCCAAAAGTATGCCCCAGATTTAGCAATGCGCGCTTGCCCTGCTCGAATTCATCTAACGCCACAATGCGCGCCTTTGCCTGGCACGATATCGCAATCGCATCGCTTAACTCTTCATCAAAAGCAAACACCCGTTGCCAGTTTTGCTCCAGATGCTCAAAAAAATCGGGCTTGTCGATCAAGCCATATTTGGCCATCTCAGCATATCCGGCGCGAAACTCACGCACAGACAGAGTTTTTAATAACCCGGTATCAGCAATAACCAGGCGCGGTTGCAAAAATGCGCCAATCAGGTTTTTGCCCTGGGGAGCATTAATGCCGGTTTTTCCACCGACAGAAGAATCCACCTGTGCCAGCAGGGATGTTGGAATTTGCACAAAATTCATTCCCCGCCGCACACTGGCAGCAGCAAATCCGGCAAGATCACCGACCACCCCGCCACCAAAACCAATCACCGCATCCCCGCGCTCAAAACGGGTATCAAGAATTTTGCCGACAACAGTTTCAAAAACTTCAAAGGATTTTGATGCTTCTCCCGGTTTCACAACAATCAGCGCATATTCAATATTTTGTTCATCCAGGCTTTTTTCCAGCGTCTGCAAATGCAATCCGGCAACATTTTCATCCGTAATAATCACACATCTGGACACGGGTAATTTTTCAGCGATAAATTCCCCGGCATTTTCCAGTAGATTTTCACCAATATGAATAGGATAGGATTTCTCCCCCAGTTCAACATTGACAGTAGTATAGGATATTCTGGTCATCTTAGTTTTTCTCAGCCCCCAAATATTTCGAAATAGCGGCAATCACCCAGTCGCGGGTCACGTTTTTAGACGTATTGGAAGTATCAACAATAATATCTGCCTTGCCGTAGAAAGATTCGCGGTTTTTCAACAATTCAGCCAGTGTTTTTTTGGGATCTGCGGTATTCAACAAAGGTCTTTTGCCCGGACGTCGCATGACACGGGAAAAAAGAATATCCAGATCAGCCCGCAGCCAAACCGACAGCGCGTTTTGAGAAACACATTTGCGGGTTTCCTGGGACAAAAATGCGCCCCCGCCCAGGGCCAGCACGCACTGATTATCATTAAGCAACCGCGCAATAACCTTTCGCTCCCCTATGCGAAATTCCTCCTCGCCATAAGTAGAAAAATACTCAGCCACTTTCATGCCTGCGGCCACCTCAATTTCCTCATCCGCATCATAGAACTGCAGCCCCAACTGACTGGCAACAATTCTGCCAATAGCGGTTTTTCCACAACCCATCATCCCCACCAGAACAATCGATTTCCCCTCCAGCCCATCGACTAATCCAGCTGAATGCATTTTTTCATTTTGCGGCATGACTATTTTCAAATTAGAAACTATTCGAGGTTAATTAATCACTATTGCATATTTGTATTAACCGGGCACCAATCTTGCCAAAAAAAACTTGCATTTGATTTGTGCGGCTGTTCCAGATATTCACAGATAACAAATGTATAACAGGAACTGTTGATGCCCAGCTTAATACGATTCTTGGTTATTTGTGGCATTCTGGCCGGGCTTGTCTATGGAGCAATGTTTGCCCTTGCCACTTTTGTTGAACCAAACCCGCGTGATATGACGGTGAAAATCCCGGCAAAAAAAATCAACCCGTAAATCCATAGTTCGTTTTTGCAGAAAGAAAACGAGTTTTGATCCAAAACCATCTGATTGAATCTTTCCTGGAAATGCATAGTGCGGAACGCGGTGCCGCGCAAAATACGTTGCAATCTTATCAACGCGACCTCGATAATTACCAAAACCATCTGATGGATAATAATTCCAACCTCCTGGCAGCAACCACCACAGATATTCGATCCTATCTGCAATTTCTGGCCAAAAAGAGCGTCGCTTCCTCCACCCAGGCCCGGCACCTCTCAACAATCAGGCAATTTTATAAGTTCCTCTATGCTGAGGCAATACGCTCCGACAATCCCGCCGGTTCCATCGAAAGTCCTCGCAAAACACGTCCTCTGCCCAAAACTCTTTCAGTCGAAGAAGTTGCAAATATGCTGGCCATTGCTGAACGTGATTCCCATCAAACCAATCAAACTTATGCTGGACATTATCGCGCAGTGCGAATTCATGTGCTGCTGGAATTGTTATATGCCACCGGATTACGGGTGAGCGAATTGATAAGCCTTCCCATTGAATGTGCCAACCCGAGTTCCAGATTCATGATGGTAACCGGTAAGGGGTCAAAGGACAGAATGGTCCCGTTGTCACAAAAATCCATCACTGCGATGAAAACATTTGTTGAACTTTCCCGCTCAAAAAAATCCGGTACAGAAATAAAACGAAGCCCCTGGCTGTTTCCGGCATCTTCAAGTAGTGGCCATTTGACAAGGCAGGCATTTGCCCGGGATTTGAAAACACTGGCGCAAAAAGCCGCAATACCGGCAAAACGGGTTTCTCCACATATATTGCGCCACGCTTTTGCCAGCCATTTGTTACAAAACGGTGCCGACTTGCGGTCTGTGCAGATATTACTTGGCCATTCGGATATTTCCACAACGCAGATATATACCCACATTCTGGAAGACCGGCTGCGCCAATTGGTCGAAGATAATCATCCGCTTTCATCTTCTGGCAAAACAACCACAATAAAGCTGCAATAATAGCGGCATCTGTTAATGCTGAGGCTTACAATCCTTGACATTGGCAAAACGAAAAGCCAGTGTGCGCAAAATCCGTAATTTGGCATGTGCAGATTTCCGGATACAAAAAAATTGATCGTATTTTGGCTGTGATGCGTAGTTATCTGGAATTTGAAAAACCCCTTGCGGACTTGGAAGGCAGGATTCACGAGCTGAAAACCGTGGATCGTGATGACAATGACAGCAAGAACCTTGGTGATGAGATTGTCCGTCTGGAAGAAAAAGCCAGGGTCACGCTGGAAGATCTGTATTCCAAACTGACCCCCTGGCATAAAACCCAGGTAGCACGCCACCCGGACCGGCCACATTTCATGGACTATGTCTCCGGCTTCATTTCCAATTTCATTCCAATTGCCGGCGATAGAAGTTTTTCTGAAGATCATGCAATTATTGCTGGCTTTGGCCGTTTTGACGGTGAGTCGGTTGCTGTAATAGGCCAGGAAAAAGGCCACGATACAAAATCCCGCCTGAAACGAAATTTCGGCATGGCCCGCCCGGAAGGTTATCGTAAAGCAACCCGCGTGATGGAACTCGCCGACAGGTTTGAAATACCCATCATAACGATTGTTGATACGGCTGGCGCATATCCTGGTATTGGCGCAGAAGAACGTGGTCAGGCCCAGGCGATAGCACGATCAACGCAAACCTGTCTGAATGTGAAAGTCCCGCTGATATCAGTAATAATCGGCGAAGGCGGCTCCGGAGGAGCGATTGCTCTGGCAACGGCAAATCGTGTCTACATGCTTGAGCACGCAATTTACAGCGTAATATCACCCGAAGCTGGCGCATCAATATTATGGCGTGATGCCACCCGCGCCATGGATGTCGCCAATTCAATGAAAATCACTTCCAGCGATTTGCAGCAACTTGGGGTAATCGACGGTATTATTGATGAACCCGTTGGCGGCGCTCACCGTTCTCCCGAGCTTGTTATTGAAAATACTGCCCAAACCATTCGCCAGGGATTGGCTGAATTGGCCGAACTGGACCCCGAGCAGCTTCGCCAGGGGCGTCAAGAAAAATTTCTGGCAATCGGGCGCAATCTTTCCTGAAGCGCCACTTTTCAAAATTAGTGCATTACGCCAATTTTCCGTGACAATGTTTATATTTTTTACCTGATTCACAAGGGCAGGCTTCGTTACGTCCGATTTTGCCCCAGGTTTCCTGATTTTCCGGATCGCGCTCATCAGATGCTACCAGTGTTTCCGCCGGAGTAAGTTCTGCTGATACAGTCCCGCCCTCCAAACCAACACTGGGGGATGCTTCTTGTTCTGCAATTTCAAAACGCATCATCTGGGTGGTCACAGCCTGACGCATGCCGGTAAGCATGGCTTGAAATAATTCAAATGCTTCTGATTTATATTCCTGCAACGGATCACGCTGGGCATACCCGCGAAAACCCACAACCGAGCGCAGATGGTCCAGATTTACCAGATGCTCCTGCCACAGCTGATCGAGGGTTTGTAGCACAACTGTTTTTTCCACATATCCCATGATTTCAGGCCCAAAGCGTTCGGCACGATCTGCTGCTGCCTTGTCTGCAGCTTCATTGAGGCGGTTAATCAGGTCTTCATTATCCACACCTTCCTCTTCCGCCCATTCGCGTACTGGCGGCGAAATATTCAGACATTCCTGCACGCTTTCAACCAGCCCATCAATATCCCATTGTTCCGCATAGGTTTTTACAGGAATATGTTTGGCAATCAGATCTTCAACTACTTCGCTGCGCATATCAGTGATGGTTTCTGACAAATCCGCACCTTCCATCAATTCGATGCGTTGCTCGAATATCACCTTGCGCTGATCATTCATCACATCATCGAATTTGAGAAGGTTTTTACGAATATCGAAATTACGCATTTCAACTTTTTTCTGTGCTTTTTCCAGGGCTTTGTTGATCCACGGATGGATAATCGCTTCACCTTCCTTCAGGCCAAGTTTCTGCAACATGCCATCCATGCGGTCAGAACCAAATATCCGCATCAGGTCGTCCTGCAGGGATAAAAAGAATTTCGTATGGCCCGGATCACCCTGTCGCCCGGAACGGCCGCGCAACTGGTTATCGATACGGCGGCTCTCATGGCGCTCAGTGGCAATCACATAAAGTCCGCCAGCTTTAATCGACTTTTCTTTTAACTCAGCGACTTCCGCGCGAATTGCTTCTTCTTTCTTTGTGCGGGTTTTGCCTTCTTTTTCCTCACCCAGTTCCTGCTCAATACGCATATCCGGATTGCCACCAAGCTGAATATCCGTACCGCGACCAGCCATATTGGTTGCAATTGTAATTGCACCGGGCACACCCGCCTGAGCAATGATCTGCGCTTCCTGCTCGTGGAAACGGGCATTTAGAACTTTGAAATCCTTGACCTTCGCCTTTTCGAGTAATTCGGCAAGCTGCTCGGATTTCTCAATAGAAGTGGTCCCCACCAGTACCGGCTGATTGCGTTCCTGGCATTCGCTAATCAGCGAAATAATCGCATGATGTTTTTCATCGGTGGTGCGGTAAACTTCATCATCATCATCGATACGCTTGATTGGCAGATTAGTTGGCACATCCAGCACATCCAATGAATAGATATCCATAAATTCTTCGGCCTCTGTCATCGCAGTACCGGTCATGCCTGCAAGCTTGTCATACATGCGAAAGTAGTTCTGGAAAGTAATTGACGCCAGTGTCTGGTTTTCCGGCTGAATAGTAACTTTCTCTTTTGCTTCAAGGGCCTGATGCTGCCCTTCTGAAAAACGCCTGCCAGGCATCATGCGCCCGGTAAATTCATCAATGATGACCACTTCATCATTGCGCACAATGTAGTCTTTGTCCTTTTTGAACTGAACATGAGCTTTGAGCGCATTGTTCACATGGTGAACGATAGTCACATTCTCAACATCATAAAGCGATTCGCCCTTGAGCAAATCAGCCTTACGTAACATTTCTTCGAGTTTTTCAGTGCCATCTTCAGTAAATGTTACTGTTCGCTGTTTTTCATCCAAATCATAGTCTGCAGGTTCCAGCAGAGGAATATAGGCATCGATAACCGAATAAAGTTCTGAACGGTCTTCCAAAGGACCTGAAATTATCAAGGGCGTACGGGCCTCATCGACAAGAATTGAATCGACCTCATCCACAATTGCATAATTGTGTCCACGCTGAACCATAGTCTGCAATTCAAACTTCATATTGTCGCGCAGATAATCGAAACCAAACTCATTGTTGGTGCCGTAAGTAATATCGCAGGCATAAGCTTCCCTGCGCTCGTCATCCTCCAGTCCATGCACAATAGTGCCAACGCTCATTCCGAGAAAATTATAGATCGCACCCATCCATTTTGCATCACGCGCAGCCAGATAGTCATTGACTGTAACCAGGTGAACACCCTTGCCCGACAATGCATTGAGATAAACCGCAAGGGTTGCCACCAGGGTTTTGCCTTCCCCTGTACCCATTTCCGCTATCGATCCTTCGTTCAGGATCATTCCGCCAATTAACTGGGTGTCAAAATGGCGCATCCCCAAAGCGCGCTTTGAGGCTTCGCGTACCGTAGCAAATGCCGGAACCAGAATATCATCCAGGCTTTTGCCGGCTTTCAACTGCTCACGAAACTCATCCGTTCGTGCGCTCAATTCCTCATCGCTAAGTTTTTGAATTTCCGGCTCAAGGGCATTAATCTGCTCGGCTTTGGGTTCCAGAGCCTTGATACGCCGATCATTGGCTGAGCCAAAAAGTTTGCGTGCTATTCCACCGATTAATTTCATAAATCCGTTCCTAAAACCAGCAAAAGAAAGTTTACTGGTACGCTTTTAATTCTTGTGTCTTGAAAACTCATTAAAACCTCAATACTAGCAAAAAAAGATATTTCAAGGATTTGTGAGTTTACCAGCTCATTGCGTTCTGGACGCAGGGTTTCAGGACAGATAAGAGGGGGGCAGTAGGATGTCAATGAAGCCCGGGTTAAAACAATTGGAATACTGTATCAAATAGAGCAATCTTACCATCAGATGATTGACCCTAGATCAAAGGAATTCAAATGAGTATTTTTTCAACATCACTTCCCAAAGGGAAATTTTTACGCCAGGGCGGCTTTGCAATTGGTTTTGCCTGCACACTGGCATTAGGAACCGCTTTTGCGCAGGAAGGTGTGCTTGCGAAGGTTGGGGACATTGAGATTACCGAACGTGATCTGGGGTTTGCCGAGACAGATTTAAAACAGCAATTCGCGCAGGTGCCGGAAGAATTTCGCCGTGCCGCAATTCTCAACGCCCTGATAGATATCCGTGTGCTGGCAGCCGCCGCAGAACAGGCAGGGGTGGCTGATGGTGAAGAATTCAAAGCCCGGATGGATTTTCTTCGCTCACGCGCCTTACACAACGCTTTTTTCAGGAAAAACGGTATCGACGCTATTAGTGAGGAGGCCCTCAAAACGCGTTATGAAAAAGAAATCAGTGAAACCAAGCCGGAAAAACAAGTAGATGCTCGCCACATTCTGGTCAAAACCGAAGATGAAGCCAAGGCAATTATTGCGGAACTGGATGCTGGTGGAGATTTTGCCAAACTGGCCAAGGAAAAATCCACCGGGCCTTCCGGTGCCAATGGCGGTACGTTGGGTTATTTTGGCAAAGGCCAGATGGTCCCGGAATTTGAAGTAGCCGCATTTGCTCTTGAAAAGGGCAGCTATACTAAAACTCCGGTAAAAACCCAGTTTGGATACCACATAATCCTGAAACAGGATGAACGTGATGTCGAGCCGCCAAAATTCGAAGATTCCAAAAATCAGATCAGGCAGGCATTATTGCGGGAAAAATATATTGAACTGGTAAAGGGCAATCGCGAAAAATTCAAAGTTGAAGTGATCGATGAAACCCTGAAAAAGAGCATGGAAATGCTGAATACCACACGATAGCCCGGTGAATTGAATGGTTATGTCAATTTCTCCTCTTGCGCCGGGTTCCTGGCCGGAAATGCCGCCAATTTCCGGCGTAAGGCTGGGCAGTGTTGAAGCCGGCATCAAATATAAGGGTCGAAAAGACCTCACCGTCATCGAGTTTGAAAACCCGGCCAATATCGCAGGTGTATTTACTTCATCCAAATGCCCCTCGGCACCGGTCGACTGGTGTCGCAAGATTTTGCCAAATGGAAAAGCGCGGTGCATCATCGTCAATTCCGGCAATGCCAATGCTTTCACTGGCAAAAAGGGCAGTATCGCAGTTGAATTGACTGCTGATGCGGCCGCCAGGGTTTTTGACTGCAATCGTGATGAAGTCTATCTGGCCTCAACCGGGGTAATTGGCGAACCCCTTGATGCCAGTGATTTCCCGAAATTTCTTCAACAGGCAAAAGTCACGGCAAATGAAACCGGTTGGGAAAATGCCGCAACTGCCATCATGACTACAGATACCTATCATAAATTTGCAACCTGCAAGATAGAACTGGATGGCCAAACCTATCATATCAACGGCATTGCAAAAGGTTCGGGCATGATTGCACCGGACATGGCGACAATGCTGTCATTTCTGGTGACTGATTTGCCTGTTGCCAATAATATATTGCAAAACGAACTGGCCCGGGCAGTCGCCACCACATTCAATTGCGTCACAGTTGACAGCGACACCTCCACCAGCGACACGGTATTGCTTGCATCAATCAATGAATTTGATACCAGCACCATCACCCAGGCAAAAGACAAAAGGCTGCATGCTTTTTCAAAGGCTCTTCATCAGGTCTTGCATGACTTATCCATGCAAGTGGTTCGCGATGGTGAAGGCGCATCCAAACATATAGAAATTCGCGTCGAAGGTGCTAAATCAGCCAAATCAGCCAAAACCATTGCCCTGTCCGTCGCAAATTCTCCCCTCGTAAAAACGGCTGTTGCCGGCGAAGATGCCAATTGGGGTCGTATCATAATGGCGATCGGCAAAGCAGGAGAGCCAGCAGACCGGGATTTACTGTCGGTGTGGTTTGGTGATGTTCGTGTTGCCTTCGAAGGTGAACGTGACCCCGACTATGAAGAGGTTGCCGCCAGCAAAGTTATGAAAAATGATTTTATCCCAATCAGGATCAATCTGGGCATTGGCAATGGCAGTGCTACAGTTTGGACCTGCGACCTGACAAGGCAATATATAGACATCAATGCCGATTACCGCAGCTAATTCTGCTTTTATAAAGCTATTCAATCCTTGGAACCCCAGCCATGTCACCAAAGCCCCTGATGTTAGTTGTTGCCTGCGCTCTGGTTGATATCGACAACAGGGTTCTGGTAACAAAACGCCCCCCAAACAAGCCAATGGCAGGAATGTGGGAATTTCCCGGTGGAAAAATGGAAGCGGGAGAGACACCAGAACAGGCCATAATACGCGAGCTTGAAGAAGAGCTTGGTATTAAAACTTTCCCAACCTGCCTTGCTCCACTTAATTTTGCTTCCCATGAATATCCCAATTTCCATATTCTAATGCCACTTTTTATCTGCCGAAAGTGGGAAGGGATATTGCAGGCCAGAGAAAATCAGGAATTGAATTGGGTAAAACCCACTGAATTGAATTTCCTTGAAATGCCCGCAGCAGACAAGCCTCTTGTTTATTCGTTAATTGATATTTTATGATTTTCCTCCAAGTTTAATGGATGTCTCAAGGTAAAAATAACCATTTTGCCAGGGATTACGAAGCGGGGATATTGATGAAAAACTATGACAATACAAAATTTTCAACTGGTAAAAGCGACCTCTTAAGAGATGTCGCAGGCGGTAGTTCAGTGAAATTTTCTTTAATAATCAGTGCTGTAGCCATTGCTGTCGGACTGGCAGTACCTATTGCAATCGAAGGAAATTCACAGATTTTGGCATTCGATCGCCCAGATATTGACTATATGACCACCAGTTCAATCAAGCCCGTTAAGCGCTACAATATTCGAAAAAGCGTTCTTGATAACAACCAGGCAAATCCGTTCCCTGAATAAGCCAAAAGTATCTATTAACTTTGATTGTTTACTTATTCGCCGGTATTTTACTGTAGTAATAAGTGCAACAACACTCTTATCGCGCATTTCGCGTAAATGGTCTAAACGATGTTCAAAAATTTTATTAAAAATGAAAATGGCTCAACAGCAATTGAATATGGTCTTATTGCCTCACTCATTGCAGTTACCATAGTTGGAGCGCTTACTGCGATAGGCACAAATACAACGGTAACCATGGAAACTGTTACCGGGTATTTTTAGACACCCGCCTCAAACTGCAAATTCCAGAAAACCTATTTTTGACCAAGACCGCGGGCAAGCGAAAATTTCGCGCTTCCAGGTTTCAATGGTTTTTGCTGATCTTCATGTGGCGCCCACCCTGTCATATATGCCAAACAAAAACTTGCTCGGATCCTTCCATCCTCATCACAATATTTTTGACGATATAATTCATCTGCGCGGTGAAACAATTGGCGATGAGTACGATAAGAGCTTTCATACTCCAATACGGAGGTGACGCCCATGGCACGCAAATCCCTGATCAACGAGAAAAGATTATCATAGCGAACAATAAAATCCTCCCGGTCAACGACCGGTAATTTGAAACCGGCAGACTGAATAAGAGAACCTGCCTGCTGAAGGTCAATAAACGGATTAACGCGCAACGCCGCGCCGCCTGTCAATTCCAGTTCTGCCTCAACCAAACATTCACGCAATTCCTTCAATGTCCCACTGACCGGCAGTGCCATCATCAGCAATCCATCTTTTTTCATGGCGCTGATTATCCGGGATAATTGCTCTGGTAAATTATTGCTGGTGTGCAGCCCCATTGCTGATACCACCAAATCCAGGCCTTCTGGCAAAGGTTTGTTTGAATCCATTGGCCATGGTTCAATTACCTCATTTGATTTGCCATAAAGCACCTTTGCCACATCGGGCTGTTCAAACCGGCGGATGCTGGAAATATTCTCCAATCCAACCAGTGCGTTGGATAATTTTCCCGAAAATGAATACAAATCCACAGCATTGGTAAATTCGCGGTTGATGGCGCAAATACGAAGGGCAAAATCCTCAGCAATCCGCTCCACCAGGAAATCTGCTCCAGCAGAATTGATCCTGATTGCCCGCAACTGGCGTAGTAAGCGCTTATTGTGATTGTACAAAACTTCCACGCAAAATTCCTACAAATTTTGGGCATGACTGCCAATATGTGTTAGCATCCACGCTCAACCATGAACAACAGCATGAATAAACCTGAAATGTCTGCCTCACATTTGAAAAACTGGATTGCCTGTTCTGCCGGTAAATTCCTCAATATCCTTGTCCCACCACGCTGTGCAAATTGCAACGGAATCTCGACAGATCAATCAGCCATTTGCGCGGGTTGCTGGATTCAAATACGAAAAATTGACCGGCCGTTTTGTGAAGTCATGGGGACGCCCTTCTCAGTAGATTTAGGTGAAGGTGCAATTTCCACGGAAGCAATGTCAAACCCTCCCCCTTTTGACAGGCTGCGTTCGTCGGTTTTGTATGATGATATTGCCAGGCGTTTGATATCCCGCTTCAAATTCTCCGACCGAAGCGACCTGGCCCCCTTTATCGCAAGTAGCATGGAACGTTCCGGTCGCGAACTTTTTGAAGACGCTGATATTATTACCCCCTTGCCGCTTCACTGGCGTCGTATGTTATCCAGGCGTTTTAATCAGTCAGCCGTATTGGCCAAGCTGATCTCACAAAGGCTGAGGGCTTCTGGTCGGGAAATTCCGCTGGAACCTATGCTCCTTTCCAGAATAAAAAACACAAAACAGCAAATTGGCCTTTCCCAGGAGGGGCGCCAGCGAAATGTGTCGGGCGCTTTTAGGGTTCCAGTAGCCATGCGTCCTCGCCTGATTGGCAAACGTGTTCTGATAATCGATGATGTCTATACTTCCGGAGCAAGTGTAAAATCTGCAACGAAGGCCCTTTTGAGAAACGGCGCAATGGCAGTCGATATTCTTACCTTTGCCAGAGTGCAAACAGGCGCTATATGAGTAGCGAATAATGTAAATAAGGATGAGCGTGTTGGCGCAAGTTAAAATATATACCCGAAAAATGTGCGGATTTTGCACAGCCGCTATCCGCCTGCTGAGATCCAAGGGTGCAAAATTTGACGAACTGGATGCAACATTCAGTCCCGCTTTGCGTGGCGAAATGATTGCCAGAGCAAATGGCAGGTCAACATTCCCGCAGATATTCATTGGCGATCGCCATGTGGGCGGCTGTGATGATTTATTTGCTCTGGAAAAAAGCGGGCAATTGGATTCAATGTTAAAAGGCTGATGATTATGCGGGTGGCTTGTTTGCAGATGCGCAGCGGCATCCAGGTGGAAAAAAACCTTGAAACCCTCGAGCAAATGGTTGCCGAGGCCGCCAGGCGCGGAGCAAAATATATCCAGACCCCGGAAATGACATCCCTGGTTCAAAAAAAACCAAAACAGTTGTTTGCAAACATCCAGCCTGATGAAGGAAGGAAAAATGAGAACCACGTAATCGATTTTGCTTCCAGACTGGCAAAACGGCACAAAATCTGGCTGCACCTGGGTTCAATCGCTATCAGGGCAACTCCTGACAAAGCCGCAAATCGTGGTATTTTATTTTCTCCTGCCGGCAGGAGGGTCGCAAACTATGATAAGTTACATATGTTTGATGTGGATTTGCCGAACAATGAAACCTGGCGCGAATCGTCCCTCTACCAGGCCGGTGACAAAGCGCTAATCGTTGAAACAGATGAATTCATATTAGGCATGTCAATCTGCTACGATTTGCGCTTTCCGGGTCTTTATCGCTCGCTTGCAGCAGCCGGTGCACAAATTTTAACCTGCCCGGCAGCATTTACCAGCCAAACAGGTAAAGCGCACTGGCATACGCTTTTGCGTGCCCGGGCAATCGAAAATGGTGCATTTGTCATTGCCGCGGCCCAGGGAGGGGAGCATGAAGATGGACGCAATACCTATGGCCATTCATTGATTATCAACCCCTGGGGCGAGATAATTGCAGAACTTGATCATGATAATCCCCAAGTGCTGATTTGTGATATAGTGTTAAGTGAGGTAAATGCAGCAAGAACACGGATCCCAAGCCTGATCAGCAATGCTGACTTTACCACCGTTAAATGCAGTTTGGAGTGAACAGTGATAAAATATTCTTTGTCTTGCGAAAACAAACATGATTTTGAAGGATGGTTTTCCAGCAGCAGTGATTTTGACACTCAAAAAAAACGCGGGCTGGTGACCTGTCCGCTATGTGATACCAGCAAGATAGATAAAACCCTGATGACGCCTTCGCTTTCAACCGGCAGGCAACTATCCAAAACCAGTTCTCAAACACAGCGCGATGCAACGTTGGCAACCAATACTAAAATGCCACCCGAAAGTGCTGAATTGATAAAACAGCTTAGAAATTTTCGTGACAATATCCAGGCCAATGCAGAAAATGTCGGCAAAAAATTTCCTGAAGAAGCGCGTAAAATTCACTATGGTGAAGCTGACAAGCGGGGAATTTACGGTCAGGCAAGTAAAGAAGAGGTTCGTGATCTGGTCGATGAGGGCGTCGAAGTGATGCCACTGCCAACATTGCCTGAGGACACTAATTGATGAAACAGTCAGTCTGACACAATCTTGAGTTTATACCCGGCTTTTGGCATTTCACCAGGTCCCAGACCATTTAAGATACGAAACAGCTTAAGCGTATTACCACCGCTTTTCATTTGATTTGCCAGCGAAGCAAGACTGTCGCCATCTTTAAATGTCACAATCCGAATTTTAAGCGGTGCAAGATTTTCCAGTTCCCTGGCCGATAATTTTCTAAAACTATCGGTAATGGATAAAACCACTTTTTTAAGATTGGCAATTCGTTGAGAGTTTTCTTCTGTCGGTTTTGTATTGACACTAACTGCGCCAGTACCATCGGCCTGGGAAACAGCTGCAATAAACCGATAGAGCTGGGTTCCGATGCGTATCACGTGGATTCTGAAATTCCAGCTGTCGGCCCGGGCATTGCCGCTGGCTGTTTTTAGGCCATTGATGGTATTCACCTCAATACTTGCACTTTCCAATCCATTGACCCAGCCGCTATTCATATAGTCTTTCAAATTGGAACTTTTGTCGATTACTGTTGCGTCAAACCTTATCGCCACGCCATCTTTGCCGGTAATAACCACTGCTTTGGTCTGATTTTCGATGCGATATCCTGTAGGGGCTGCAAATGTAATTCCCAGACCTGAATGCGAAAACCTCTGGGCCCGAACAAATCCTTCCTCAGCAGAATCCCCAAACACCATGCCTTCAATACCCTGTAAAAACCGGTCGCGATCTATTCGCCCAATTCCCGGCGCACCAAAAAACCGCGCGTGACGTTTGGCCAACTCGGTTCGCCTTGGCGTTGAGGGGTGAGTAGACAGAAATGATGAATCATCAAATGCCGCCAGGCCGTTTCGGTTGATTGTTCTAAACGCACTTAAAGTTTCCAAAAAGCGTGCGCCGGCAAAAGCATCATACCCAGCTTTACCTGTCATCCGAATCCCCAACGCATCCGCCTGCAATTCCTGCTCGCGTGAAAAGTCCGAAAGTTTTAACTGATTAGCCGCCAACGCTACCCGGGCTGATGTACTGTCACCCAAAACCTCTGTTGCCACCCGTTCTCCAAGTTCAGTCGAAACTTGTTTCTCGCGGCGCAAAATTGCGTGGTTTGCCGAAACATGCGCCATCTCATGGGCAATAACCGCAGCAATTTCAGCAGAATCATTGGCCAGCGCTAATAGACCCCGGGTGATGTAAAGATAACCACCAGGCAGCGCGAAAGCATTCACCTTTGGTGAATTAAGCATGGTTACCCGGTAAACCCTTGTTGGATCATCCGATACCGCAACCAGTTCTCCGACAATTAATGCCAGCATCCGCTCGGCTTTCAGGTACTGATATTCACCCCCGTATTTCGCCACCACCAACGGATGTTCGCGGGCCCCGATCTGTTCCTGGGGGTCTTCAGGGCGAACCCAGCTCGATGTAAATGACCCGGAATTATCTGTATTGGTTGGAATACACGCAGAAACCAGTGATGCGACAACAAACAGCTGGCAGAGGCGAAATAGCGCAACGCCAGAAAACTGTTTTCGCTGAAACATGCCTATAATATCACTAAACCATTGGTTTCTGATAGGAACTAACCCCTGAATGATTTTCCTGACTGGTTTTCAGTCAGATTATCCAATGCTGCAACTCGTTACAACACGATGTCAAAATTTCTGCCACAAGTGACATTTTTATGTCAATTTACAAAATATAATAAAATAAACCACACCTGTTACTCAAGGGCGGCCAATAGAATGGTATTTCAAACCACTCAATTCCACCTCTTCCCTGGAATAAATATTACGCAAATCTATCAGAATTCTGTCTGAAACCAATTTATTCATCCGTTCCAGATCGAGTGCCCTGAACTGGTTCCATTCTGTTACAATTACCGCTACATTTGCACCCTCCATACATAGATATTCATCACCACAATATTCAACATTCTCAAAACTGGATTTTGCTTCCTCCATTCCCTGCGGGTCGAATGCTCGAATATATGCTCCCATTTTTTGCAGGGCGGGAATGATATCGAGACTGGGCGAATCGCGCATATCATCGGTTTTCGGTTTAAAAGTCAGTCCCAGTATTGCAATGGTTTTTCCCTTAACGCTCCCGCCACAAGCTACAACAATCCGGTCAGCCATAGACCGCTTGCGCTTTTCATTCGACGCAATCACGCTATCGACAATCGTTACGGGCGTACCATAATCTCTGGCAGTCTTTGAAAGAGCCAGCGTATCTTTGGGGAAACACGACCCCCCATAACCAGGGCCGGCATTGAGAAATTTTGGCCCAATCCTGTTGTCCAGCCCGATACCGCGAGATACCTCCTGCACATTGGCACCAACTTTTTCACACAAATCCGCAATTTCATTGATAAAACCAATCTTGATCGCCAAAAACGCATTTGCCGCATATTTGGTGAGTTCTGCAGTTCGGCGTGCGGTAATCACCATTGGGGTTTCATTGAGATAAAGCGGCCGGTAAAGAACCCGCATCTGTTCAATTGCCCGCTCACTGTCGCAACCCAGCACAATGCGATCCGGCCGCTTGAAGTCATCGATCGCTGCACCTTCACGAAGAAATTCAGGATTTGATGCCACATCAAAATCTGCATTCGGATTTTCCCGGCGGATAATCGCTTCAACTTCATCTCCCGTTCCCACTGGAACTGTCGATTTATTGACGACAACTGTATAACCATCAATCATCGCCGCAAGCTCTTCCGCCGCCTGATAAACATAGGTCAAATCCGCATGACCATCACCTCGTCGCGCCGGTGTCCCCACAGCAATAAACACAATATCGGCAGCACCCACGACATCTTTTGCTTCAACGCCAAACGACAAACGCCCCGCTTCCACGTTCGATGCCACCAGCCCTTCAAGGCCCGGCTCATATATCGGCATTATGCCGTTTTTCAGCGCATCTATCTTGCGCTCATCCTTGTCGATACAAACCACATCATGGCCAAAATCGGCAAAACACGCCCCTGATACCAGTCCCACATACCCGGTTCCAATCATTACAACTCGCATAGAAACTCCAGGGTTATTGGTCGGCTTTAAATGTTCACTTCAATCGCATTTTGACTACAAGACACACGGCATACACGCAAGGCTGGCGAACAAGTTTATTCTGTGCTGATTCAACCAGTGCTATCAATAATTCAGTTGGATAAGCAAACAACTTGACGTATTTATGATTTATTAAAACCCACCGGCCCCGTAGCTCATCAGGATAGAGCGCAAGATTCCTAATCTTGAGGTAACAGGTTCGAGTCCTGTCGGGGTCACCAATCCGCATATAGGGCCAATGTCTAAACCAACTCATAAAATTAACGGCCAAATTGTTTCCTGTGATCCCGGGAACCCCGAATTTTATAACAATCCCTACCCGGTTTATAACGAGATGCGCGCCATCGGCCCGTGCTTTTTCTGGGAGGAATACGATATATGGTGTTTTGCGCACCATGCCCAGGTAAATGCGATATTGAGGGATCGGCGTTTTGGCAGGCAATTGCCTGACAGCGATCTGGTAGCGAACGCACCGCATCATCTCAAAGAGTTTTATGCTTTTGAAGCAAATTCCATTCTTGAACTGGAGCCCCCGCATCACACCCGGTTGAGGCGATTGATAAACCGCGCATTTGTTTCGCGAAAGATTGAAACGCTGCGCCCGAAAATCGAAAAACTCAGCCATCATCTGATAGACCAGTTTGAAAATTCGCAGCCAGTTGACCTCTTGAAAAACTTTGCTGAAACCATTCCGGTCCACGTGATTGCAGATATGCTCGGCATCGCCACATCCAACTCTGATCAATTGTTGTCCTGGTCCCACGCCATGGTGGCTATGTATCAGCACAACCGTTCGCGCGCGATTGAAGAGGCGGCGGCAGCGGCCACTGCTCAGTTTTCGCAGTTTATTCTTGAAGTGGTGGCTGAGCGCCGAATTTCCCCAACCTTCGATCTTATCAGCCATTTGATTGCCGAACAAAACAAGGGCGAAGCCCTCAGTGATGAGGAGCTGGTCACCACCTGCATTTTGCTGCTGAATGCCGGTCATGAAGCCACTGTGCATGCTATCGGCAATGGCGTGAAAACATTGTTGGAAAACACCAATCAACCCGCCGCGCTTTTCAGTGACGGCAATAATCATGCGGCAATCTGCGAAGAAATTCTGCGCTTCGACCCGCCACTGCACAAATTCACGCGTTTTGTGCTGGAAGACCTCGAAATTGGCGGCAGGCAGTTTATCAAAGGCGAAACCATCGGCCTGCTGCTGGGAGCGGCCAATCGCGACCCGCAAAAATTTGAAAACCCCAACATCCTCGATTTCAACCGCCCGGGACTGGCCGCAGCCAACATGGCTTTTGGTGCCGGAATTCACTTTTGCATCGGCGCACCTCTTGCTCGCCTGGAAATGCAGATCGCCCTGCCAATCCTGTTCAAACGCCTGCCCAAAATCCACCTGGCCCGCCAGCCACAATATGCCGACAGATATCATTTTCACGGGTTGGAAAACCTGCAAATCGCATGGTGAGTATTCAGGCATAGCGTTGGCGTTCATCACGCTGATAACCCCAATAGGCCAGCAGGGCAAACAGTGCAGAAAAACCAGCCAGCCAAATCACGCTATCAAATGGAATTGAATAGCCACCGACAATTGCCCAGGCAATTTCTCCTGCGTGGCGTGTTGGAGTGAATTGGGAAATTTCAGCGATTGGCGCGGGCAACTGCTCTGGAGGCATCCATAAACCGCCCAGATAAGCCAAAGGCAGATATAACAGATTTGCCACA
>JAKISV010000030.1 GCA_021648425.1 Rhizobiaceae bacterium | reverse complement strand
TCTTAGGTGGTGATCATTCTATCAATATTCCGTTGGTTCGCGCTTTCGATGACCAGCCACCGATACACATCATACAGATTGATGCCCATCTTGATTTTGTCGATGAACGCCACGGAGTGCGTCACGGCCATGGCAACCCGATGCGCCGTGCGGCTGAGTGCGAACATGTCAGCGGCCTTTCGCAAATTGGGATCCGTAATGTATCATCCACTGCTAAAGAGGGTTATGAAGCGGCACGCGCGATGGGCAGCGATATTGTATCTGTTCGCCAGTTTCGCAAACTGGGTGTGGAAGCGATGCTGGCACGTATTCCAAAAGATGTGCACTACTATGTAACCATCGATATTGATGGATTTGATCCTTCAATTGCACCGGGCACCGGCACCCCCAGTCATGGTGGATTCTTATATTACGAGGTGCTGGAGTTGCTCCAGGGCCTGACAAAACAAGGGAAAATTGCGGGTGTAGATCTTGTTGAAGTCGCGCCCGACTATGACACCGGCGGGACAACGACATTTCTGGCTGCGCAATTATTATTGAATTTTATCGGCTTCATTTTTTATAACCGCAAACAATAATATTGTCGCATTTAGAATATCGCATTTGTCGCAATTAAATGTATATTTGCGCGAAAGTTTACCAAAAACAATATTCAAAGGTTGACGGGCAGCCGTAGAAATGGCTGTAATAAGTCAATGGGAGGTGTGCAAGAGCCCCAATAGAGGGTTTGAACGCACAATTTACAGGGAAGGCTCTTTCGCAAGAGTTTATTGAGGAAGTATGGCATCGGGCAATACCGTATCAAGTACCGGGGCAACTGACGCCTATGTGCGTTTTGAAAAAGTTCAAAAAAGCTATGATGGTGAAATTCTTGTGGTCAAGGATCTCAACCTCGATATCGCCAGGGGTGAATTTGTTACCATGCTTGGGCCGTCGGGCTCAGGCAAAACCACCTGCCTGATGATGCTGGCTGGCTTTGAACCGGCAACCAATGGTGAAATTTACATTGGTGATAAATCAATCAACCATATTCCACCGCATAAACGCGGCATTGGCATGGTTTTTCAGAACTATGCTTTGTTTCCGCATATGAGCATCGGTGAAAATCTTTCTTTTCCACTGGAAGTGCGAAATATGGGCAAGGCAGACGCTGAAAAAGCCGTCAAACGCGCGCTCGACATGGTGCAGATGGGTGACTTCATCCACCGGCGCCCGGCACAATTGTCCGGTGGTCAGCAGCAGCGTATTGCACTGGCGCGTGCATTGGTTTTTGAACCTGAACTGGTATTGATGGATGAACCGCTTGGGGCACTTGATAAACAATTGCGTGAGCGCATGCAGTATGAAATCAAGCATATTCATGAAAATCTCGGTGTAACCGTGGTTTATGTCACGCACGACCAATCCGAAGCGCTGACGATGTCGGACCGAATTGCGGTCTTTAATGATGGTGTCATCCAGCAGCTCTCCTCACCTGAAGATTTGTATGAACGCCCGCAAAATGCTTTCGTTGCGCAGTTTATCGGTGAAAATAATGAACTCACCGGGAAGGTTGAAAAAATCAACGGCAGTACCTGCAGCGTCAGGCTTGAAGACGGCACCAAGGTGAAGGCGGAAAAAGTCAATGTGAACAATGTTGGTGACAAAACACTGTTGTCGCTGCGCCCGGAGCGGGTTGAGATTGACCCGGTTGGTAAAATGGATGCCCTGCTCAAAGGTAAAATTGAAGAACTGATTTATCTGGGTGACCATATTCGGGTTAGAATTAGTGTTGCGGGGAATGATGAATTTATCGCCAAGGTGAGAAACCGAGGCGACAAACGTGATCTCAAGGAAGGCCAGTCGGTTAAAATCGGCTGGGCTGCCAGCGACTGCAAGGCATTGGATGCGTGAAGGTTATTGAGAATAAAGAATTGGAGCGGGCCGCATTTATAATTTGCGGGCCGCTTCGATATGAGTTTGGGAAATGGCAGGGCCATTTTCTGAGTAAACGTCGGCAAATGCCGGCATGTTTAGTAACGGGAGAATATAAATGAAAATCGCAAAATTTTTTGCTTCAACCATTCTGGGCGCAGGCCTTTTGATGGGAGCAACCGCAGCATATGCCAGCGGTGAAATCACCGTCGTATCCTGGGGTGGTGCTTATACCAAGTCCCAGGTGGAAGCCTATCACAAGCCATGGATTGCCAAAACCGGCAACGGCATCAAATCTGAGGATTATTCCGGCGGCATCGCTGAAATCAAGGCTCAGGTTGAAGCAGGCAATGTGACCTGGGATATTGTTGACGTTGAACTTTCAGACGCCATTCGCGCCTGTGATGAAGGTCTTCTGGAAACCATTGATGCCTCTACATTACCAGATGGTGCAGATGGCACACCGGCCCAGAAAGATTTCATGGAAGGCACATTGTTTGAATGCGCAGTTGCCAACATTGTTTGGTCAACTATTTTTGCCTATGACACGACAAAAATCGCCGATGGTCCAAAAGTCATGGCTGATTTCTTTGACCTGGAAAAATTCCCGGGCAAACGTGGTATGCGCAAAGGTGCAAAGCCAAATCTTGAATTTGCTTTGATGGCTGATGGTGTTGCAGCGAAAGATGTTTATGGCATTCTTGCTACGCCTGAAGGTGTTGATCGTGCATTTGCGAAACTTGATACCATCAAAGACTCTGTCGTGTGGTGGGAAGCTGGTGCCCAGCCTCCACAACTGCTTGCAGATGGCGAAGTTGCCATGACTACTGCTTATAACGGTCGTATCTTCAATGCGGTTGCCAATGAAGACAAGCCGTTTGAAATCGTTTGGGACGGTCAAATCTGGGATCTTGATCTTTGGGTCATTCCAAAAGGTGCGCCAAACAAAGAAAAAGCGCTGGACTTTTTGAAGTTCTCAACTTCAACCGAGCAGCTGGCAAAGCAGGCTTCATATATTTCCTATGGACCAGCTCGCCTGTCTTCAGCACCAATGGTTGGTAAATTTGAAGGTAAAGACCTGGATATGAAACCTCATATGCCAACTTCGCCTAACAACCTCACCAATGCTGTACAAAACGATTTCAACTTCTGGGCAGATAATGCCGATCAGTTGAATGAGCGTTTTAATGCATGGCTGGCCAGCAACTAATCTGGTTGCCTGACTGACAAACAAGAAAGTGCGCGAACGTTTCGCGCATTTTCATCCCCTGCCCTTATTGCATTGAGAACAATTGCAAATGACTGATGCCGCAAGCGATATGGACACAAGACCAGCCACTGCCAATAATGGGCCGTTGCTGACTTCTGATGGTGTGCCGCTTAAACAAAAGCTGGCGATAACCACGCGTCGGATGCGCTGGAAGGCATTTTTGCTGACTGTGCCGCTTGTTTTGTTTTTGATTATCAGCTTTGTCGTGCCAATTGGCCAGATGCTGTTTCGCTCGGTTTATAATACTACGGGCACCGATGTTACGCCCAATTTTGCTGTGGCTATCCAGAAATGGGATGGCGAGGATTTACCAAGCGAAGAAGTGTTTGAGCTGTTTGTCAAAGATATTTTGCAGGCGCAGAAAGTTCGTGCAATTGGTAAAACACCCGGCAAACTTGGAACGCGGGTGAACTATGAATTGCCTGGTTCGCTCAGCCTGATTAGATCCGCACCGCGAAAACTGAAAAAAATTACTGAAGGGCCCTACAAAGAGGCGCTTTTAAGTCTGGATAAACGCTGGGAAAATCCCGTTTTATGGCGAACTTTGAAGCGGGTGACGCGTAATTTCACGCCGTCATTTTATCTGGCGGCGCTTGATTTGAAGTATGATGCGGCGGAGCAGATTGTGGCTGCTGATGAAATTTATCAGATATATGTATCGAATTTCTGGAAGACCATTTGGCTATCGGCGATCATAACTTTTCTATGCTTTTTGCTGGCATTTCCGGTCGCCTATCTTTTGTCGACCTTGCCGCTTGCCACCTCAAACCTGCTGATGATCCTGGTGCTGCTGCCGTTCTGGACATCGCTATTGGTGCGAACGACGGCGTGGATAGCGATTTTGCAATCGAAAGGCATCATCAACAATATTCTGGTTTTCATCGGTATCATTGGCGATGAAAGCCGGGTGCAACTGATTTATAATCAGACAGGCACGATTATTGCCATGGTGCATATTTTGTTGCCGTTTATGATCCTGCCGCTTTATTCGGTGATGAAAACCATTCCGCCAAGCTATATGCGAGCTGCGCGTTCGATGGGGGCAACGCCGTTCACGGCCTTCCGCCGGGTGTATTTCCCCCAGACCCTGCCGGGAATTGCGGCAGGTACTTTGCTGGTGTTTATTCTGGCCATCGGCTACTATATCACCCCGGCGCTGGTGGGTGGCGCAGATGGCGTCCTGATTTCAAACCTGATTGCCGGGCATATTCAAAAATCACTGAACTGGAGCCTTGGGGCTGCGCTGGGTACTATTTTGCTGGTGACGGTGATGGTGCTCTATTGGCTCTATAACAAGTTTGTCGGTATCGATAAACTGAGTTTCGGGTAGAGATATGTTCAATTCGAAATATAAAACCCGGTACATTCTCTTCGCCATCGCCTGCCTTGCGGTTTTGCTGGTTACCGGTTCATTTGCCGTGGTTCTGGGATTTGCGTTGTTGTTTGGCGCGCCATTGTTTTTCATGAATGAGTTGCCGCCCTATGCCACGACGCTGGAGCGTATCTGGCAATATGCCTATCTGACGATTTGCACATTCATATTTGTGTTTTTGATCATGCCGGTAATTATCATTATCCCATTGTCATTTAATGTAGAGCCGTATTTCTCATTCACCTCGGGTATGATGAGCTTTGATCCTGCGGCATTTTCCATCCGCTGGTATCAGGATATTGTCACCAATGGCATGCAAAATCCGCTGGCGGCAGGGGCTGCATGGTGGTCAGATATGTGGAACAATGCCCAGTGGATACGTGCCACGCGCAACTCGTTTTTCATCGCATTTTTTGCGACCATTTTAGCCACCAGTCTTGGAACGCTTGCGGCACTTGGCCTGTCACGCCCTGAAATGCCTTACCGTTCGCTGATTACCAGCCTGCTGATTTCGCCGATGATTGTGCCTTTGGTGATCACCGCTACGGGCATGTTTTTCTTCTATTCGTCGCCGATGGCGATCTTGCCTGATTTTGTCATCAATGGAATTCAGGCTGTTGTAAGTGCCATTGGGCTTGACTGGAATGTGGCGGAATTTCGCCTGTCGGGCACTTTCTTTGGCATTATCCTGGCCCATGCTACATTAGGGATGCCATTCGTTATTATTACCGTGACAGCAACACTGTCGGGGTTTGACCGCTCGTTAATTCGCGCTTCCCAGAATATGGGTGCCAATGGCTGGACAACGTTTCGCAAGGTGATCATGCCGCTGATTATGCCGGGTATGATTTCGGGCGCGCTGTTTGCCTTTATCACTTCGCTCGATGAGGTGGTTGTGGTTATCTTCCTGGCTGATGTGGATCAGCGCACCATTCCGCGCCAGATGTTCTCGGGCATTCGCGAACAGATTTCACCGACCATTCTTGCCGTTGCCACCATTCTGGTGATGATATCCATTGTCCTGCTGGCAACAATTGAAATTCTGCGTCGCCGCTCGGAACGCATGCGCGGGCTGGCGCCGGGTTGATAGATTTGCATTAGAGATAGGAGCAACCATTTGACCGGAACCATAAAAATTCTATTGTTTCCGGTTTTATTGCTACTAACAATCCTGCCTGCAAATACCCAGGAGCGCGTTGATCTCAATCTGATTTTGGCAATTGACAGTTCCTACAGCGTTGATGCGGAAGAATTTGCCCTGCAGATACACGGCACGGCAGCAGCATTCACCAATAGTCTGGTCATCAATGCAATTGCCCATGGCAAATATGGCAGGATAGCCGTCAGCGTGGTTCAATGGTCAAATAGCAGCAGCCAGATTATCACGGTTCCCTGGACAGTTGTCACAGGTCAGGTGGATGCCTACAAGCTGGCAATCGCAATCAAATCCCAAACACGACAGACTGCTGAAGGCGGCACTTCGATTTCTGCAATGATCAGCAAAGCCACCGCAATGCTGCTCAATGCACCAAACCAGGCTGAGCGATCAGTGATTGATATTGCAGCAGATGGGGAAAACAATTCCGGCGAGCGGGTGGAGCGGATGCGTGATCGCACCGTGGCTCTTGGCATCACCATCAATGGGCTTAGTATTCTGAATGAAGTCAGTTATTTGAATTACTATTTTCAGAACCGGGTAATCGGCGGACCTGGGGCATTTGTCCAAATTGCCGGTTCTTATCGCGATTTTGGTGAAGCTATATTGAAGAAGCTGTTGCGGGAGATTTACGGTGATTGAATTTCTTAGGATCAGGACTCTAGGGTGTGAACCCAATTCATATGGTTGATTTAGTTTAGCAAATCAGATTCAAGACTTCCAGAAATGGAGGTTACTATGGCACAATTTGATTTGAATGATGCAGAATGGGGAGTTATTAGAGCTGAGACTCAATCAAACCCAGAATGCGATTATTGTTGCGAACGCAATTGCTGACAGGAAGTTTCTTGCCAGTTTGTCATAACGTGTTGCGATGCGGCGAAAATCCTTCAATCGGCAGAATGCCGCTTCCACCATCCATCGATCCTTGTAGCGCTTTTTGTCATAACGGATCGTTTTCTTTCGATTGCGTCGTCCGGGAATAATCGGGGTGGTTCCCGCAGCCCTTAACTCTGTTCGAAGCGCATCGGCATCATATCCCTTGTCTGCAATCAGGCGTTGAACATGGCCTGCTGCCTTGAGCAAATCTCCTGCAACAGCAATGTCACTGATATTTCCCGGTGTCAGGATAAGCACGGCAGGGCGGCCCAAAAGATCAGTTAATATGTGGATTTTTGTGGTTTGGCCGCCGCGCGAGAGACCAATAGCCTGCGATTTCGCCCCCCTTTTCCGCCGTGGGCGGAACGATGGGCTTTAACATAACTGGAATCAATTGAAGTGGAATGCACCAGCACTCCCTTGTCAACAAGTGCCTGGAGAATGTTGATCCATATTCGTCGTCGCGACCACCGGTTAAACCGGTTATAGACCGTCGTTGAAGGACCGTATTCACGCGGACAATCCTTCCATCGGCAACCAACCTTGATAACATGCAGAATTCCGCTCAAAACACGCCGGTCATCAACCCGCCTGGCACCAGATTGGTTTTTGGGCAAATGGGGCTCAATGGCACCCCACGCATCATTGTCCAACCAGAATAAATGACTCATATTGATCTCCAAAGACTTGTTTGGAGCCTTTGAATCTGATTTGCTACGTTAAATCAATGTACTGATTGGGTTTTGACCCTAGGATTCACACTACACGACTCTTATGAATTTGAGTCTGCTTTTATACCTTGGCCACATGCGGCACCAGATGTCGGCGGCTGTTTTAGGATGATGTAATATCCACTTTCGCAATTGGTCGAAGCCGGTTCTGAACCATGATTTCAGACGGTAGCCATGATTTCCCTTTTTGATAGCTTTGTGTCCCTTGAGCGCTGTCGCGCTGGCATAGGCCCAGGCCATGGCAAGGGTGATGATGACAAGCATGGTATTCAATTTCTGCGGCTGGGTCAGGCGTGTGTCCTCCATGTTGAGGCCACGGGTTTTACTGTCGCCAAACAGGCATTCGATCTGCCAGCGCCTTTTGTATGCGTTGAGGGCCTTGTTTGGCATTCCATTTGTAGCAATGATCAGAAGCTGGCCGTCAGCGAGCCGTTTGGCGGCGAAACGCAGCGGTGTCCCCATAGTTTTCGCCATGAGAGCAAAGCGGGCGCTTTTTGCTTTCAGCCATTTGGCATTCCGGCGCTTTTGCAATAGGGTTTTCAAGGAGTATGTGCGACCATCCTCAAGCACAATACGGGTGTTTTTCTTCACCCGGATGGCGAACAAGATATTGTTTTCCAACAGAAAACCCATCCACTTCTCGCCGATGAACTCGCGATCGGCAAGAAACCACGCAATCGAGCGGGAGCCAAAAAGATCAAGGTAACGGCGCAACAAATCAATGCGCTCGCTTGTATTGGAGATGCCATCCTTGTCCAACCCGCGCCACATCAAGGGGATGCGCGCACGCCTTGTCACCACGGCCAGCATGAGGAGGTGGACATCCCGGCGTCCGACCTTCCAGTTGGTGCGGTCCAGACATAAAACCCATGGTGGTCTGATATTCAAAAGCCTGATCACCACCAGCGCCAGCCAATCCCCGTCAAGGCACACATACTGGAAAAACCGCTGCAATCGCCGGTAGCTGGAACTTACCTGCGCTGTACCGGAAAACTGGCTGGCGATGTGGGTGAGATTTATGGTGCGTGCATTGACAAGGCCGACAATCAGACAAGCCAATGTCTGCAACCGCGTCTTGCCCAGATCAAGGTGAGACGATAATGTGAAAATGAGAGTATCGGTGAGTTTTGCTGACATGGAGTGATCCTGTTTTGGTAGGCAGAATCGCTCATTAAACATGATTCTCCGGTCTCTCAGCAATTGTGTCGTGTAGTGTGCCCTAGTGGTTTGTTTGAGACAGAAGGAGTTGTGGAAATGAATCAAAAGACAATAAAGCCTATCACATTCGGATTTGCTTTAGGCGTCGGAACAATTTTCATACATTTACTATTAAGTAAAAAACAAGGCTTGGAATTTACTTCTATGTTGTTGGTGTTGATTGGGTCAATTTATTATGGTTTTGCTCTATTAAGCCACAACAGGAATGCAGCGATAGTTGAAATAGCAATCGCTTCTGTTTTTGTGGCAATGGGAATTTTTGGACTTTGGATTTCACCTTGGATTTTAATCATCGGGCTATTTTTACACGGGCTGTGGGATATTGCACACCACAACCAAAATTCATATTTGGTCGAAATTCCAAAATGGTATATTCCTTTTTGTGCAACCTACGATTGGATAATTGCATTATATTTGGTATTTTTAACTTTAAAATGAGTACCATATGTCTGATTAGCACCACTAGGTTACCATTGAAATTAAACGAGCGAACTTTGTAACCTTGACGTTACTAAATATTTCTTCTATTGCTGTAACCTCAAGGTTACTAAATGGAGAAAATCATGTTCCAATCACCTGAGCTAATCTCGCGCATACAGAGTGTCAGTATGGGGCTGACCGGGGTGATGGGTCTGATTTATGCTGGCCTTGTGCTGGCAACCGGAAAACCCGAACCAATTTCAATGTGGTGGCCTGCAACTTTTGGTTTGGCTACAGCGCTGATCATCGGGATTTCATTTGTGGTGGCTGGCTCAAGGGTCGCTGGAATGGCAACGGATGAACTTTTCAATACGCAGGATAATCGTGCACATCGCATCGGTTACTGGACGGCATTGTTTTTGTATCCGATATTTGGGTATCTGATTGCTCAAGGTTATGTTGCAATAAACCTGGCCTTTGTGGCCATGGCCGGGCTGACTGCGGCTGCATATATGATACCCTTTGCGGTCCTGACAGGGGGGCGTTCATGAAAGTTGATTTGCTGAATCACTTGAAGGCACACCGCTCAAGCGCTGGATTTACACAGGCGCAATTGGCTGAGGCCGTGCTGGTATCTCGCAAAACGATCAACACAATCGAAAACCGTGTATTCACACCATCAACCGTTCTCGCGCTGAAGATTGCCAAGGTTCTTGATGTGTCAGTGCACGATTTGTTTGAGCTGGAATATTCCAATTAGGCAGCATTAATAAGGCTTGTGTTGCTGCCTTCATATTGGCTGGCTATTCCTAATTTTGCCAAAAACCATCACTTCATCGCCCATCTGCCATTTGAGATATTTATCCATAATCGCCTGAAATCTGTCACTTTGCAAAAACTCCACCAGCCAGCGTTGCAGGTTTTGCCAGTCAGATCCATCAAACCAGGCTCTGTCAACGTTGGCAAACTGGCGCACGAATGTGACGATTGCCATGTCTGCCAGAGATGAACGCGTACCAAACAGGTATTCATTGGAGGCCAGCCGTTTATCAAGCTGCCAGAGGAATTCACCCGCCTTATCTCGCTCGTCATTTGCATCCACATCTTCATAGCGATTGGCATATTTATAGCGATCGAGGTGGGGTTTGAACTGATTATCACACTGGTTGATGAGAGCCAGCATTTCACTGAGTGTTCCATGCTGTGGTTTCAGCCAGTTAAGCGGGTCATTTTTTTCTAACGCCCACAGCATAATATCAAGGCTTTCTTCCAGCAGGCTGCCATCCCTATCTACCAGTACCGGCACCGTGGCTTTGGGTGAAATTTCCAGTAGTTCAGGGGCCTTGTCGCGCAACAGGATTTCGCGCAATTCAACACCCTCACCGCTCACAGCGATAGCCAGCCGGGCGCGCATGGCATAGGGGCAGCGGCGAAATGAATAAAGGACTGGCAACTGTTCCATTATAATCAATGTTTTTGATTGCGTTCAGGGGAATTGGACATAAACTATCAATTATCGACACCTTTTGAAACGGAAATCTGCAAAATTGCCAAATCTTGATGAAATAGACCTGAATATTCTTCGAATTGTGCAATCAGAGCCTGATATCAATATTGCTGATATTGGTGAAAAGGTTGGTCTTTCGCATACACCGTGCTGGCGGCGTATCAAAAAAATGGAAGAGAGTGGGGTAATTGTCGGGAAAATATGCCTGATAGACGCGGAAAAAATCGGTTTTGATGTTTCAATATTTGTATTCGTGCGTCTGGCTACCCATTCAGCTGAAGTTCTGACAGAGTTTGAAGAGGCAACATTGCTCATACCGCAGATCTTGCAATGTTACACGATGAGTGGCGAATTTGATTATCTGTTGCGTGTGGTGGTGCCAAGCGTTCGCGATTATGAAAAGGCGGTGAAGGGTACGTTGTTAAAACTGCCCCATGTGGGAATCATGAATAGCCATTTCGCGCTCAATGAAATCAAAAATTCCACCTGCCTGCCGATTTGAATCCGTTCAGCTGTACGAAAATTCTGAATTCATCCTACTAATTCAGTATTTACTAGGAGCATAGTCTACCGGATATGGGAAAATCCTGATATTTTGAACTGCAAACCTCAAAAAAACAGGCCATAGTGTTAACAGGTTTACGAACATCGAAAAGGGAATCATTATGGGCGCAGAAAAGCCACTAACCGGATTGGCGCAGTCTATCTCCCTTGATGACAAATATACCGCCACCAGCGGCAAAGTGTTCATGAATGGCACCCAGGCGCTGGTTCGTCTGCCGATGGTGCAGATGCGACGCGATGCGCAGGCCGGGCTTAATACCGGGGCGTTCATCTCCGGTTATCGCGGTTCACCAATCGGCGGCTATGATTTCGCACTGCAAGCAGCCAAAAAACATCTGGACCCGCTGGATATTGTTTTTCAACCCGGCGTGAATGAAGACCTGGCGGCCACAGCGATCTGGGGTTCGCAACAATTGCACCTGTCGCCCGGCGCAAAAAAAGACGGGGTTGTCGGGTACTGGTATGGCAAAGGTCCCGGTGTTGATCGCAGTGGTGATGTGTTCAAACACGCCAATTCAGCAGGCACTTCGCCCTATGGCGGGGTATTGTGTTTTGCCGGTGATGATCACACGGCAAAATCGTCAACGATTGCCCATCAGTCCGACCATGCTTTCATGGCGGCAATCATGCCGATGTTATTTCCCTCCAGCGTTCAGGAATTTGTTGAACTGGGCCTGCTGGGAACTGCGATGTCGCGCTATAGCGGGCTTTGGGTGGGTTATAAGGTTATCGCCGATACGATTGAAACGACCGGGGTGGTCGACCTTGCCGGAGAGCGGCAATCATTTGTGCTGCCTGATGATTTTGACATGCCACAGGGCGGGTTGAACCTGCGCTGGCCTGATCCGATATTGGTGCAGGATGAGCGCCTTCAGGAACACAAGGCCTATGCGGCGATTGCATTTGCCCGGGCCAATGGCATTGATCAGTTGATATTTGACAGCAAAAATCCGCGTTTTGGCATTGTTGCATCGGGCAAAGCCTATGAAAATGTACGCGAGGCGCTGAGGCAGCTTGGCATTGATGAAAAACTCGCTGATGAGATTGGCCTTCGTCTTTATAAGGTACGCATGCCCTGGCCGCTGGAACCTCAGGGGATACGCCGGTTTGCCCAAGGGCTTGAAGAAGTGCTGGTGATTGAGGAGCGCCGTGAAGTCATTGAGAATGAAATCAAACAGCAATTGTTCAACTGGCAGGCCAATACCCGCCCACGCATTGTGGGAAAATTCGACCATAAAGACCGTCATATTCTCAAACTGAATGAGGAAATGACGGCGGGTACGGCTCTTCGTGCCATTGCCAACCGGTTGTTGAATTTTGAACTGCCCGGTGGGCTGGCAGCACGTCTGAAACAAAAGCTTGCCTATTATGAAGAGCGCGCCCAATTGCGAAAAACCCATGAGGCGCCGGTTACCCGCATTGCCCATTTTTGTTCTGGCTGTCCGCACAATACCTCAACAAAAGTGCCTGATGGCAGTCGGGCGCTGGCTGGTATCGGCTGTCATTTTTTATCCGTATGGATGGACCGCAATACCGAGACTTTTTCTCATATGGGCGGTGAAGGGGCTGCATGGACCGGAGTGTCACCGTTCACAGAAGAAAACCATGTATTTGTCAATTTGGGGGATGGCACTTATTTTCATTCTGGCTATCTGGCCATTCGCCAGGCGGTGGCGGCGGGAGTGAATATCACTTACAAAATTTTGTATAATGATGCGGTGGCGATGACCGGCGGGCAGGAACATGACGGGCAATTGTCACCAGAGAAAATTTCACATCAGATCAAAGCTGAAGGGGTGAAAGAAATCTGGCTGGTGTCGGACGAACCGGAAAAATATGACAAATCGAAACTGGCCTCAGGCATTCAAATTCAGCACCGCGACTTTCTGGAAGATGTGCAAAAACATCTGCGCGAGGTGCCGGGTTGTACTGCTATTATTTATGACCAGACCTGCGCCAATGAAAAACGACGCCGCCGCAAACGCGGGACGATGGAAGACCCGGCTAAGCGGGCGTTTATCAATCCTTTGGTATGTGAAGGCTGCGGGGACTGTTCGGTGCAATCGAATTGCATATCGATAGAACCTCTGGAGACCGAATTTGGTCGCAAACGGCAGATCAATCAATCGTCCTGCAACAAGGATTTTTCCTGTGTTGACGGTTTTTGCCCTTCATTTGTCACGGTGCATGGGGGCAGCCTCAAAAAACCGGCAATCCATTCGCTCTCTGATAGCAATGCGCAAAAGCCCCTGCCTGAGCCTGAAACGAAAAAACTGGACGGGGTTTATAATATTGCCATAACCGGCGTTGGCGGCACGGGTGTTTTGACCATTGGTGCGATTATCGGCATGGCGGCGCATATAGAAGACAAGGCGGCGATCATACTGGATATGGCCGGGCTGGCGCAAAAAGGCGGGGCGGTATTGAGCCATGTGCGGTTGGCGCAAACCACTAACTTGATATCCTCACCGCAAATTGTTACCGGCGAAGCCGATTTACTGCTGGCGGCTGACACGGTGGTGGCAGCAGCGCAGAGTTCGATTGCACTTTGCAGCGCGGAAAACACACAAGCGGTGATCAATACGCATTTAAGCCCGGTTTCAGGGTTTATTTTTGATCGCGATTTTGATTTCCGTGAAAAATCAGTTGTTGATCTAATCAGTAAAAATACTGCCAGTCAGCCAACAAAAATTGACTTCACCAAACTGGCTGAACTTGTGTGCGGCAATACGATTGCCACCAATATCATGATGATCGGCTATGCGGCGCAAAAGGGTCTTTTGCCGATTTCGATTGAAGCGATTGAGCGTGCCATTGAAATCAACGGCGTGGCAATTGATGCCAATAAGCTGGCAATTAACTGGGGACGGCGGTTTGCGGCATTTCCCGAGGAAGCCAGTGAACTGTTGGCAAAGTCCAATGCGGCTCCAACTGAACCTGATACGCTGGAGGATATTATCGCCAAACGTGCGGATTACCTCATTCAGTACCAGAATAAAAAACTGGCCGCGCGCTACGGTGAACTTGTAACCAGGGTTGAAAATGCTGAAGCCTTACTGGGTGAAAAGCGCGAACTCACCAATGCGGTGGCGCGTAATTATTTCAAGCTGCTGTCGTATAAAGACGAATATGAAGTGGCGCGGCTTTATACAAATGGTGAATTTGAAAAGCGCATTGGTGAGCAGTTTGAGGGCGATTACAAACTCAATTTTCATCTGGCACCACCGATATTTAGCGGCAAGCTCCTGCCCAATGGCCGACACAAAAAGCGTCAATATGGGCCGTGGGCGTTTTCGGCGTTCAAGATACTGGCTCGATTAAAGGGGCTTCGCGGCGGGCTAATGGATGTGTTTGGCTATTCGGCTGAGCGCAAAATGGAACGGCGATTGATTGGCGACTATGAAGCCATGCTGGAAGAAGTGCTGGTGCAATTAAGTGAAAAGAATTACGAGCAGGCAGTGGAGCTGACGAGGATACCCGACGGAATTCGCGGGTTCGGGCCGGTGAAACTGGCAGCAGTAGACAAAGCCGAAGAAGCCAAACCTGCCCTGATGGCAAAATTTCGAGGTGCAGATTCAAAAAATACCATTGGCAAAAATGTTGAGGCGGCTGAGTGAAGGCGAATATTCTTCGCCCTCACATCAACACTCTTTATGCTTTTGACTTTGGCACTTCTTCCTCATCGCGCAGTTCACGGCGCAATATTTTACCGACATTGGTTTTTGGCAGCTCATCGCGGAATTCGACATATTTAGGGCGTTTATAGTTGGTGAGGCCTACGGCGCACCAGTCTTTTACGTCCTTTTCGGTGAGTGATTTATCAGTTCGCACCACGAAGAGTTTTACAGCCTCGCCTGATTTGTCATCGCGCACACCAATTGCCGCGCATTCAAGAATGCCTTCATGTCCCGCTGCCACTTCTTCTATCTCATTGGGGTAGACGTTAAAGCCGGAGACCAAAATCATATCTTTCTTGCGATCGACAATTTTGGTTTCGCCTTTGGCATTCATGAAGCCCATATCGCCGGAGGAAAAGAAATTATCCTTGGTCATGACATTGGCGGTTTCATCAGGCCGCTGCCAGTAACCCACCATTACCTGAGGGCCTTTGATATAGATTTCGCCTACTTCACCAATCGGTAATTCCTTGCCTTTTTCATCGCGGATTGAAATGGTCGTTGAGGGTAACGGCAGGCCGATGGTGCCGGAGAAGCCCGGCGCATCGAAGCGGTTGGCGGTTGCCACCGGTGAAGTTTCTGAAAGGCCGTAACCTTCTGCGATAACGCAACCGGTGAGTTTCTGCCAGGCATCGGCTACGGGCTGCTGTACAGCCATGCCACCACCAAGGGTGAGCACCAGTTTGCTGAAGTCCAGCTTGAGGAAATCATCATTGTTGAGCAGGCCGTTAAACAAGGTGTTTAGACCCGGGAAAACTTCAAACTGCCAGTTGCCGAGTTCTTTGACAAAGCCCGGAATATCACGGGGGTTGGGAATGAGAATATTATGGGCTCCGCGCTGCATCCCCATTATCGCATTCACCGTCAGGGCAAAGATATGATAAAGCGGCAGGGCGCAGATATAGACGGACCCAAGCGGCAGGCCTTTGCCATTATCGATGGCTTTCAGCCATTCTTCATTTTGGGCAACATTTGACAAAACATTGGAATGACTAAGCGCTGCACCCTTTGAAACACCGGTTGTACCACCGGTATATTGCAAAAATGCCAAATCGTCACTGCTGGTGGCTTCGGTAGTAAAACCACTGGCATCGTGGCCCATCACGCTTTTATAGGGTGTATGTCCGGGCAGGGACCAGTCTGGCACCATTTTTTTGATTTTGCGCACGACCAGATTAACAATCATGCCCTTCAAGCCACCCATCTGGTCACCCATGGAGGTCACAACCACATGCTCCACCGGAACTTTGGCGATAACTTTTTGCAGGGTGATGGCGAAATTTTCGAGAATGAAAATGGCCTTGGCACCGCTGTCTTTCAACTGGTGTTCAAGTTCGCGCGGGGTGTAGAGCGGGTTGACGTTCACAACCGTGAGGCCCGCACGCAAAATGCCAGTCAGTACGGCAGGATATTGCAAAATATTCGGCATCATGATTGCGACACGATCACCCTTTTGCAGGCCTTTGGATTTTAACCATGCACCGACGTTGGAAGATTGTTTGTGCAGTTTTGCATAAGTGATGGTTTTACCCATGCAGGTAAAAGCAGGATGAGGCCCGTATTTTTCAGCAGAACCATCAAACAGCGCGCCAAGCGAAGGGTATTCAAGTTTGCCTATTTCGGCGCTTACCATGGGTGGGTAGGATTTAAGCCAGGGCTTGGAAACTGATGGCAACTCTTCAAGTGCCTTTTTTGTCGTTGCTTTTTTTCCTGGCTGCTTCGCCTTCTTGGTCATTCTTTTCTCCCTTAAAATGGCCATCTAATCTGGTTGGCAGACAGTTTAGCAGGTCTACCCAACAGTGCAATTTTTCTATTTACGGTTGGAAGTTCCGGGCAATGTTCCCTCCAGCTTGCAGATGATGCCCAACATGATTTCATCAGCTCCACCACCAATGGAAGCCAGGCGCCCATCGCGGTAGGCGCGCGAAACAGGGTTCTCGCGGGTGAAGCCCATACCGCCCCAGTATTGCAGGCAGCTGTCTGCGACTTCGCGCGTTAAACGCCCGCATTTGAGTTTTGCCATCGAAGCAAGACGGGTAACATCTGCGCCCGCTACATATTGTTCGATAGCACTCCAGGTGAGCGCGCGCAGTGCTTCAACTTCGGTGCGCAATTCGGCCAGGCGAAAATGCACAACCTGGTTATCCAGAACCGGCTTGCCGAAGGTTTTTCGCTGGGCGGTATATTCGATGGTTTTATCGATTAGCCCATCGAGCATGGTGATGGAATTTACTGCTGCCCAAAGGCGTTCTTCCTGAAACTGCAACATCTGCATGGTGAAGCCTGCGCCTTCTTCACCTATAATATTGCTGACGGGAACGCGCACATCATCAAAAAACAACTGGGCGGTATCGGAAGAATTCATTCCGAGTTTGTCGATTTTTTGCCGCTCAATACCAGGTGTATCCATCCGCACCATAATGAGGGATTTGTTTTTATGGGCAGGGCCTTCTGAAGTATTGGCGAGCAGGCAGCACCAGTCAGCCATCATGCCGTTGGTAATCCACATTTTTGTACCGTTGATAATGAGGTCATCACCATCACGCCGGGCAGTTGTTTTAACAGACGCCACATCAGAACCACCGCCGGGCTCTGATACAGCAATGCAACCGACCACATCGCCAGCAATTGCGGGTGCAAGGTAATCTCGTTTCAATTGGGTGGAGCCAAACCGGTTGAGTGCCGGGGTACACATGTCGGTATGAACGCCAATCGCCATGGGTACACCACCACATTCAACCGCGCCCATTTCCTCTGCCATAACCATAGAATAGGAAAAATCCAGGCCAAGGCCGCCATATTCGGGGTCATACTTAATGCCGAGCAGGCCGAGATTTCCCAGTTTTTTGAAAATATCATGGGAAGGAAATTGTTCGTGCTCCTCCCAATCATTAACATGGGGATTAATCTCACTGTCAACAAACTTGCGAACGGTGCGGCGAAGTTCTTCGTGTTCGGGAGTAAGTTGCATGGGTGTCCTTAATTTTTCAGGTGTTTGGCATGCCAATCGATATGTTCGCCCATGAAGGACGATATGAAAAAATATGAGTGGTCGTAACCATCTTGCATACGTAAGGTGAGGTCAATATTTTTTCCTTTGCAGGCATCTTCCAAAAGCTGCGGGCGTGTGCCTTCTTCCAGAAAATTATCGGCAGTTCCCTGATCGACAAGAATTGGAGAGAACACTGCGCCGTCTTCAATCAGGTTGCAGGCATCATAGGTACGCCAGCCATCTTTATCTTCGCCCAGATATCGCGCCATTGCGCCTGAAGACCAGTCAGCGGTCGAAGGCTGGGTAATCGGAGCGAAAGCAGAACAGCTTTTGAAGCGATCAGGATTTTTCAAGGCTATTGTCAACGCGCCATGACCACCCATGGAGTGGCCAAATATCGACTGGCGCGACATGTCGGCGTTGAAATTCTCATCGATCAGACGAGGCAGTTCAAGGGTGATGTAGGAATACATGCGATAGTTTTTGCGCCAGGGCTCCTGAGTGGCGTCCACATAAAATCCGGCACCGGAACCAAACTGCCAGCTATCCTTGTCATCTGGCACATTGTCGCCACGTGGTGATGTATCGGGGCAGACGATAATGACACCATGTTTTGCTGCGGCTTCACGGTATTCGCCCTTGTCCATAACGTTGGCATGGGTGCAGGTGAGGCCGGAGAGATACCACAGGACAGGGCATGGTTTTTCAGCGGCCTGGGGCGGGACAAATACAGCAAATGTCATGTCGCAATTGCAGGCGGTCGAGGCGTGGCTATAGACGCCCTGGATGCCGCCGTGAGACTTGTTGGTGGAGATGGTTTTCATGGTGATGGCCTGATTAGTTCGGTTTCGATTGAGAGTTTTTTACACTGCTTTTAGCAGCCCTTACGGCTTCCTCCAATGCGCTTAAAAACCGTGAACGATCGGCGGGTTCGAAGGCCTTGTTATAACCTTTGCTTTCACCGGTTTCACGCAGGTGCTGGTTTAGCTCGCGCATCGCTTTGGCCATGCCGATATTGGTGGGGTCAAATTTTTTGCCGGTTGGGCCCAATACCAGGACGCCATTTTCAAGGCAGCGCCCGGCGAGAGGAATATCGGCGGTGATGACGATGTCATTTTTGGTGGCATGTTCGACAATCCAGTCATCGGCCACGTCTGCGCCCTGAGAAACGACAATATTGCGAACCATCGGATCGCGGGATGGGCGCAGGCCGCCATTGGCGACAAAAGTGACAACGAGATCATGGCGCTCTGCCACTTTCAGCACTTCGTTTTTAACCGGGCAGGCGTCGGCATCGATATAAATGATGGCGGGCAATCTCTAAAACACCACGACGGAACGAATGCTCTCGCCCGCATGCATGAGTTCAAACCCCTTGTTGATGTCTTCCAGTTTGAGTTTGTGGGTAATCATCGAGTCAATATCGATTTTACCGTCGAGATACCATTCGACAATCTTTGGCACATCAGTGCGCCCGCGCGCACCGCCAAAGGCAGTGCCGCGCCAGGAACGGCCGGTGACCAGTTGGAAGGGACGGGTTGAGATTTCCTGACCTGCACCGGCCACGCCGATGATGATCGATTCACCCCAGCCCTTGTGACAGCATTCGAGCGCTGCACGCATAACTTTAACATTACCAATGCACTCGAAGGAATAATCTGCGCCGCCGCCGGTCAGTTCCACAAGGTGATCAACCAGCTTGTCTTCGCCTACTTCTGATGGGTTGACAAAATGGGTCATGCCGAATTTCTCGCCCCATTGTTTTTTTGAATTGTTCATGTCCACACCGACAATCTTGTCTGCGCCAACCATTTTTGCGCCCTGGATGACATTGAGGCCGATGCCGCCAAGGCCGAAAACAACAACGTTAGAACCGGGCTCTACTTTAGCGGTGTTAATCACAGCGCCGATGCCGGTAGTCACACCGCAGCCGATATAACAGATTGATTCAAAAGAGGCTTTTTTGTTGACTTTGGCGAGCGCAATCTCCGGCACAACGGTGTGATTGGCAAATGTGGAGGTGCCCATATAGTGCATGATCTGTTTGCCATTAAGCGAAAACCGCGATGTGCCATCGGGCATCAGGCCCTGACCCTGGGTGGCGCGGATGGACTGGCACAGGTTGGTTTTTGGATTGAGGCAGTATTCGCAGGTTCGACATTCAGGTGTATAAAGCGGAATGACGTGGTCGCCCGGCTGAAGGCTGGTGACGCCTTTACCAATCTCCATCACCACGCCCGCACCCTCATGACCTAAAATCGCCGGGAAAATCCCTTCGGGATCAGCTCCTGAACGGGTAAATTCATCGGTGTGGCAAATGCCCGTGGCCTTGATTTCCACCAGCACCTCGCCCTCACGCGGACCTTCAAGGTCGACTTCGCAAATTTCCAGAGGTTTTCCGGCTTCAAAAGCAACGGCGGCACGGGTTTTCATGGGTGGTGGCTCCTATTGTAATCTTTGGAGTTACAATAGGCGAAAATCAGTGGGAGGCAATATTGATTTTGGAATGGAAATCAACCCATCCCCTCAACCGCATGCAATATCGCCTCAGGCGTTGCCGGAGTATCAAGCTTGGGCATCTGGCCCGGATTAATCGAAGCCACCGCGTGAAAGATCGCTGAAAACACCGAAAGCCCGTGCATCAATGGCGGTTCGCCGACTGCCTTGGAGCGGTAGATTGTGCCGGCCTTGTTGCCCTTGCTCTCAAATAGTGCGACGCGAAAATCTTGCGGTACATCTGAACAGGTAGGGATATTGTAGGTGGAGGGTGAGTGGGTGTTGAGGCGACCTTAGTCATCATTGACCAGTTCTTCGGT
>JAKISV010000223.1 GCA_021648425.1 Rhizobiaceae bacterium | reverse complement strand
TTAACAACGAATGGAAATAAATGCGAACGGATTTTTTGGTGTACTGTCATCCCGAGCATAGTCGAGGGATCTTATCAGACCTAAAGTGACACAGATCCCTCGACTATGCTCGGGATGTCAAAGCTGCACTCTAATTATCTGTGTTAATCTGTGCTCATCTGTGGTTTAAAAAAAGAATGTCTCAAACTCCGCTTCTTTCCATCAAAAATCTTTCCGTTGATTTTCAACTGAGCGGTGGCTTCCTGACGAAGAAAGTTTTTTTGCGCGCTGTTAACAATGTCAATGTCGATATCCCCCAAGGTTCGTTTTTTGGACTGGTTGGAGAAAGCGGCTCAGGCAAAACCACTCTGGGCCGGGCATTTTTGAAAGCGGTAAACATTGCCGATGGCGAAGTGGAATATAGCGACGATGAAGTAACATATGATTTGCGCAACCTTACAAAAGTAGAATTGAAAGACTACCGCAAGCGCGCCCAGCTGATATTCCAGGACCCCTATGCAGCCCTTAGCCCGCGTATGACGGTTCGTGATATTATCGCTGAACCACTCGAAGTGATGGGACTGACTAAAACACGTGATGAAACAGATAAACGTGTGCGCGAGATCGCCGAAAAGTGTCGCTTGAACCTTGAGCATCTGCGCCGTTTTCCTCACGCCTTTTCCGGGGGCCAGCGCCAACGTATTTCAATTGCCAGAGCATTGGTTTCCAGTCCTAATTTTGTCGTCGCCGACGAAAGTGTCGCTGCGCTTGATGTGTCTATCCAGGCAGATATTCTCAATCTGCTGAAAGACCTGCAAAAAGAACTTGGCCTTACCTATTTGTTTATCAGTCATGATTTGTCAGTCGTTGCCCATATTTGCGATCATGTGGCCGTAATGTATCTGGGGCGCCTGGTGGAATCGGCCCCCACCCGAACCTTATTCAACGCACCGCGACACCCCTATACAAAAGCGCTATTGTCGGCCATCCCTTCTCTCGACCCCGATGACAAGGGCAATGCGCTGAAACTTGAAGGCGAAATCCCTTCGCCCACCAACCCTCCTCCCGGCTGTAAATTTAACACGAGATGCGCCTACGCCATCGATATCTGCCGAAAAGAGGAACCCGCGCTCCAGCCCACCGGCGACGATCATGAAGTCGCCTGCCACCGGTGGGAAGAGTTGTTTGAAGAAGTGTAATTTGAAGTGTTCTTAGGCTACAAAAAACCAACTGCGTAATGTGCCCATACCTTTAAAATTTTGTTTCGGTGCCGGCTCAAACCGGAATTTATCTTTCAAAGCCCGATAAACCTCCTGGGAAACCTGGATTCTACCGGCCTTGCCATGTGATTCCAGACGCGAGGCAAAGTTCACCGTTGGCGCCCATACATCATAGGCAAATTTGGCTTTGCCGATTACCCCGGCGGTAATCGGGCCTGATGCTATGCCAATTCTGACATCAAGCACTATCTTGCGCTGCTCAGATACTTTCGTGATTTCCTCAATCATCCCGATTGCCAGTTTCAATATTCGTTCAGAATGGTCCTCCACCGGTTCGGGCGCGCCGCTGACTGCCATATAGGCATCACCAATCGTCTTGATTTTTTCAGTACCCAGTTTTGCCCCAACTGCATCAAATCGCGAAAAAATATCGTTCAGCAAAAATACAAGTTCCTCAGCCGCCATCTTTTGTGACATCGCTGTAAACCCGACAATATCAGCAAACAATATTGTTGCTTCATCAAACCGGTCAGCGATTGGTTCATCAGGATACTGGCGTAACTGGTTGGCAATTTTCTCTGGAAATATATTCATCAAAAGCCGTTCTGAGCGCGCCTCCGCATCTGCCGCAACGCGAAATGCATACCAAACGATAACACCCAAAATCAGAATAATGGAAATGGCTGACATGAAATATAGCTGGTTCATAAAACCATCATCAATCGCCCATTGCACCCGCCCGGTTGGGTATAGATAATAGGTCGCAAGGTGGAAGATCATGCTGGTTACTGAAAAAGCCACTACCAGCCGCAGGTGATTTAACCCAAAGATAATAAATGCAATCGCTGCCCCGCCGATATAATTCAATTGTATGCCTGAATCTCTACCCAGTTCCGAGACAAAGAAAAACAATGTCAACGAGACGGTCGCGGCCATGATCAAAGGGCCAAGAATGGAATTAAACCGGTGCCAATAGGACACTGTTGAAGTGATAAATGCCGAGACAAGATTGCCGATAATCAGCCAGTTCAAAGCAACCATGTCATAAAAAGCAAAATTGATGGCAAAGGAAATTGACGAGATCGCCGCAATATATCCTGACATATTGACCAGAAACAGCCGTCGCCTTGTTTCGCGCTCATAACCTCCAATACCAATTCGAAGCGCCCAGTCTGTCCACCTGATGATGGCGTTATCTGACTTTTGGGCAACAGTCCCATCACTGGAATCGAACGCAGAAAAGAACCCGGGTTTGTTTTGCTTATCTGACATATGCAATCGATTCTCCGGGGTTTAAGCAAATTGTGCTATTTGTGAAATATCACCATAATCCACGCTCACGCAAATCTGCAATTTTTTCCAGCTTTATTTCTTCTATGCGCATTCGTATTTCCAGATCGCCGGGCGGGTCAGCAGAATTGATACGCACAGCCCATTGCTGATCGCGTTCACGCGCATCGATCATTCGTTTACCCCTTGAGGAACAGGCGGTAAATCCACCGGTGAATGCGCAGGTGCCGCGCGGGCCGCCGGAGCAGGACTTTTCTGCCCGGCAACGTGAATGGCAACAATATTGCCAGGTGAAGTTTCCGCTCTGGGTTATGCGCATTGCGGTAAAAAGATTACTGCGCTCATGGGTCATCGTTCACTCGGCCCTTTCAAACCAGCGCTATGTCAAAATCATGCAAACTGCGGGGCTTTCAAACAAAAACCTTGCTAGTTTACTACTAATACGGCTTTCGTAAAAAAGCCCCGCGTGAAGATTTTTAGGCAAGTGACGCTGAGCAGTTGTTGCTGAACACCAGCAACCCCCGTTACCCCACGCCAATCAGGCTTCGCGGACTAATGGGACGGTATTCACTGGTCCCCCGTCAGGGTGGTCCAGCATCCCAAAAGCCCTATGTGCTCCAATGGCTCGTTACCACCAAAACTACAGCTTCACTGCCTCCCAAAGCTCAGGGGGATCCAGTTAATTACGATGATCACATGCGTTCGCGTGATCCGAGCGGTAAGGGCAGTATATGGGATAGGATTGGGGGTGGGGATAAGATTTCTGAAACTTTATTATTAAATAATATCAATAGGTTATCACGCTTCATTCGTCATCGTCTGGCTCGACCCGACGGTGACGACGGGGGC
>JAKISV010000222.1 GCA_021648425.1 Rhizobiaceae bacterium | reverse complement strand
TCGACAAGCTGTTGATGCCTATGCAAGGGGTTATGAACCGGATATCGGAAATCTTCTCGCCCTGACAGAGGGCCACCGGGAAACGCAGGGTGCGTTTCGCTCAAAGACCTGGAGATAGCCAATGATACCGCAACTCACGCTCGGCCCTGTATTGTATAATTGGCCTGCCGAAAATTGGCGCGACTTCTACTTCGAGGTCGCCGATGAAGCCCCGGTAAAAACCGTGTTCATTGGCGAGGCCATATGTTCAAAACGCGCACCCCTGTTCGCCCCTTATTTCGAGGAAGTGGTTACACGACTTGACAATGCGGGAAAACAACTGGTGTTTTCCACACTTGCCGAAGTAACAAACAATATCGATCGCCGGTTAATGAAGCAGGTGGCCACTTCTGAAGGGTTTTTTGTTGAAGCCAACGACACTTCCGCCCTGTGGCATCTCGATGGGCAGCCGCATGCGATCGGCCCCTATATGAATGTCTATAATGAAGATGCCCTGGCATTCTTTGCCGCCAACGGTGCGCAAAGCATTTGTCTGTCACCTGAAATTCCGGCAAGCGGTATTGCTGAGTTGAGCAAACTGGCAAGCAAGCTTGATGTTGAACTGGAAGTTCAGATTTTTGGACGCATTCCCCTGGCATTGTCCGCAAGGTGCTATCATGCCCGCGCCCACGGAAAAACCAGGGATAGCTGTCAGTTTATCTGCGACAGGGATGTGGATGGCATGGTGCTTGATACACTTGAGGGCAGGCCGTTTTTGACGGTCAATGGCATTCAGACGCAGTCCCATACCTGCCTCAATCTTGTGAACGAACTGGACGAGTTGGCCGCTGCGGGCGTTGGCAGGTTCCGCATCTCGCCGCAAAGCAAAGGCACTATTGCTGCTGCAAAGGTTTTTGATGCTTTGCTTAATAGTGAAATTACCCGGGATGAGGCCAATGAGTGCCTGCAGGCATGTGGGATCGGCGTTCCGTTTTCAAATGGTTTTTTCCACCAGCAACCTGGCTTCACGTGGCAGGCGGGGAATGCATCCCGCCAGTAAGCGCGGAAAACCGATCAATTGCATTCACGCAGGCCCTGCCTAGTTTCGCAAATCGCGTACCCTTACGGCTTTTCCTTCAGAACGTGGTATCTCGCCGGTACGTCTTGCGGTAACTGCGCAGGTCACGCCGATGATTGACTTGATGTGATGGCGAATCTCACCGGCCTTGGTGACAAGTTCATCGTCCGCAGACGGGGCGTCGGGGGCGACTTCCACTTCGACGGTCATCGCATCCAATGGACCATCATTTTTCAACACGATCTGATAATGGGGTGAAAGGCCGTCAATGGCGACCAGTACAGATTCAATTTGCGAGGGATAAACATTGACCCCGCGAATGATCAGCATGTCATCGTCACGCCCGGTGACCCGCAATATCCGCACATGGCTGCGCCCGCAGCTGCAGGGTTCATCGCTCAACCGGGTAATATCACGGGTGCGATAACGCACCATCGGCATGGCTTCCTTGGTCAGTGTGGTAATCACCAGTTCACCGGTCTCCCCCATTGGTAGGGGTTCCAATGTCTCGGGATCAATAATCTCAAACAGAAAGTGGTCTTCCCATCCGTGCAGTCCGCGCCGCTCGGTATCGCATTCGCAGGCAACACCTGGTCCCATAATTTCGGAGAGCCCGTAGATATCGACAGACTTGATGCCAAGTTGCCAGTCAAGCTCGGCCCGCATTGCCTCACTCCAGGGTTCGGCACCGAATATTCCGCGCCGGACCGGCAGTGAAGCAATGTCTATGCCCTGTTGGGCGGCAACTTCGACAATGTTGAGGGCATAGGACGGGGTCGAACATAATATATCAGCGGCAAAATCCTTCATCAACATGACCTGTCGCTCGGTTCCGCCACCAGAAACCGGCACCACAACACAGCCAAGTTTTTCTGCACCGTAGTGCGCGCCCAGGCCACCGGTAAACAGGCCATAACCATAGGCGTTGTGTACAATATTGCCCGGTCGTGCCCCGGCTGCTGCCATTGAGCGGGCCATCAACCCGGCCCAGCGATCAATATCACCTCTGGTGTAACCCACTACCGTCGGTTTTCCGGTTGTGCCGGATGAGGCATGCAGCCGACACATTTCATCCATCGCTGAGGCAAACATCTTGAACGGATAATTGTCACGCAGATCGGTTTTCACCGTGAAAGGAAAGTGTTTGAAGTCGCTCAGTGATTTTAACTGTTCAGGTTTGATTGCCGCTGCATCAAAGGCGCGGCGATAATGGGGAACGTTTTTGTAGGCCCGCTTCAAGGTCCATTGCAACCGTTCCAGTTGAAGTTCGACCAGAGCGGAACGCGACAGGGTTTCAATATCCCGCTCAAACATGAAATCGCGGTTGGGGTTGCTCATTGTATCACCTCACAATCGGGGTCCGAACTGGCTTTGTTGAGCGACGCTGAAACCGCATCGCGATATGCTGACTTGTCAATCTCGATCTGGCGTTGCGGATTATCCAGCAGTTTTGCCAGTTGGTCGAAACCACGATTGCGGGTATCGCTGTAGCCTCTTGCCCAAACGGCAAGATTGGCCAGATCACAGGCGAGTTGGTAGTCTTTCCCTGCGGTTTCTGCAATTGCATCAAGCCACCGGGTAATCATCGCCTGCTCCTGTTCAAACCGCAGACTGCGCGGTCGCCGCGATTTCAGCGATGAAAGCAATCGCATCATTGCCCAGCCGAAGGGTCCGGCGGTGTTTATCTTCAACGCAATGCCTGGATATTTCTGCCCGCTTGCGGCAGCCGGTATCCATTTGCCGAGCGCTTTGGGCAGCATGCCGCGTAATTCTTCGCGACCGGGCTTGATATAGTCGTGCACATAAAGCGGTACATCATCGCCAATTCCGAGCTCATTTCGTATGCGCTTTAGCCGGCCGGGCCGGGTTTTCAATTGTGCAACGCGGATGATATCCTCAAATGCCATCCATGCCCCTAGCCGACGCGCCACCTGAACGGAGAGGCGGTAGTTCTCCTTTTCACTATCCAGCGCGATCACCCGGCGCAGCCGATCAAGATAGTGTTCCACATAGGCGGTATCCTGATAGTCCAGCAAATGGGCTGCCGCATGGCCGACGATGGGCTGCACAGATTTCGGCAAAGCGGCAATGGCGCTGACAAAAGCTTCTGGCGGGTTCTTGTGAGTATTTTTTGGAGGCTCATCTTCGTCAAAAGGTGCCGATGTCAGCCCCATGCCTGCTTCAAACCCGGCTAGATTGTTTTGAACGGCCACACCGGAACGGTTGATGGCTTCACGGCAGCTTTCGAGCTGCATCGGCATAATGCCGCTGGCAACCATGGCCCCGAACATCACCGCATTGGGGTG
>JAKISV010000221.1 GCA_021648425.1 Rhizobiaceae bacterium | reverse complement strand
CAAAGTGTCCCCTTGAAATCTTTTATAGAAACTTTCGATCAGTATTTTATCTCCAAAGCCTGTCACCCAAGTCGCATACGTTTCATATTTTGGAGTTAATTTTAAATCATAATGATAATAAGACAATCCAAGTGCAACATAGGTGGCCAAATTACACAATCGACCTGAGTCAAATGGTATTACTGTTGTCGGTACAGATATTCCCCAGTTTGTGGAAATTCTAGCCCCCTGAGTTCTCCAGCCATTGGCAAGTTCATCACGCAATTTTTTATTCCTGGCCACGCGTGGCTTCACCGCTACTAGGCTATCTCGCGCACAAGAATGGCGACCCCCAAATGGCAATACAGACGTTAGATAATGTTCAAGCCGAGACTTTTCTTCGTTGCATTTCCTGCAGCATGGAACTTTCGGGAGGTTAGCGCGGTTTTTCTCTAAGACGAATTTACGAGCAATAATATGATCACCGGTTTCAGAAATACCATTATCGCAATAGACGCAGAGCTTATTCCTAAATTTTTTACTTGTCATACAAAGTCTCCTGCAACCTAGATATTCAATATTGGATGTATCAACACCCCCACATCACAACCCCGCCATCACCTCATCATCAATCTCAAAATTCGAATAAACATTCTGCACATCATCATCGTCTTCCAGCGCTGCCATCATCTTCATCAGTGTGGGTGCGCTGTCGGCGTCTACCGGTGTGTTGCTTTGCGGTTTCCAGATGGGTTTGACGCTTTCGGCCTCGCCTAAAACATCTTCCAGCGCCCTGGCCACTTCGCCGATATCTTCAAACGCGCAAATAATCACATGCCCGTCTTCATCGCTGGAAACATCATCAGCCCCCGCCTCAATCGCCGCTTCCATAATTTTATCTTCATCGCCCGCCTCCAGCTTGTAGATAATCTCGCCTGCACGGTCGAACATAAAGGCCACCGAGCCGGTTTCGCCCATCTGGCCGCCGTTTTTGGTAAAACATGTGCGGATGTTTGAAGCTGAGCGGTTCATGTTGTCGGTCAGCGCCTCGACGATCACCGCCACCCCGCCCGGTCCATAACCTTCATAGCGGATTTCTTTATAATCCTCGCCCTCACCACCCGCACCCTTGGAGATGGCGCGTTGTATGTTGTCCTTGGGCATGGATTGACCCTTGGCATTTTGCACAGCGGTTCTAAGACGCGGGTTCATGTCCGGGGCGGTAGTACCGCCACCCACCTTGACGGCCACGGTAATTTCCTTCGACCGACGCGAAAACAGTTTCGAACGTACCGCATCCTGACGCCCCTTGCGGTGCATGATATTTTTGAATTTCGAATGGCCTGCCATGATTTTACTCTTTTAGGTTTTAACTCACATTGATTTGTTTATAGAAAGAACTGGCGATTGCTTCAAGCGGCGCACGAATATGACGAGGAAAATATTGATTGCCTGAAACCACCCCCGACAAACACCAGATTCTCAAAACCATCTTCGGCTATGATAATTTCCGCCCCGGTCAGGAGGAAGTTATTGATGCGTTGCTTGGCGGTTCCAGCACGCTTGCGGTAATGCCAACCGGGGCTGGTAAATCCCTGTGTTTTCAGGTGCCGGCTTTAGTGCTTGGCGGTCTTACTATTGTCGTATCCCCGCTTGTCGCCCTGATGCACGACCAGGTGGCGGCGCTGAAACTTGCCGGTGTCGCAGCCGAAACCATCAATTCATCGCGCTCGCGTGAAGACAATGTCGAGAGCTGGCAGCGCGTGGCGCGCGGCGAAACGTCTCTTCTTTATATGGCCCCTGAACGCCTGATGACCGAACGAATGCTGACGGCAATTCAAAACCTGCCCATATCGCTGTTTGCTATTGATGAAGCCCATTGCATCTCGCGCTGGGGCCCGGCGTTCCGCCCCGAATATGCACAATTATCCACGCTTGCAGACCGCCACCCCAACGTTCCAATCGCCGCCATGACCGCCACCGCCGATGAAGCCACCAGACGCGACATCGAAGTACAGCTGTTTCGCGGCAATTCCAAAACCTTCGTCACCGGCTTTGACCGCCCCAATATTACCATCAATGTCGAGAACAAATCCGGCTGGCAAAACCAGTTACTGGAGTTTGTTAAAGAGCGCAAAGGCCAAAACGGCATCGTCTATTGCCTGTCGCGCAAAAAAACTGAGGAGGCGGCAGAGCTGTTAAACGCCAATGGCATTTTAGCCCTGCCCTATCATGCCGGGTTGGAAAAACATATCCGCGCCGAACACCAGGACCGTTTTGTCACCGAATCTGGCCTGGTCATGGTGGCAACGATTGCCTTTGGCATGGGCATCGACAAACCCGATGTGCGCTTTGTTTTTCACACCGATTTGCCCTCATCCATCGAAGCCTATTATCAGGAAATCGGCCGCGCCGGGCGCGATGGCGAACCTGCTGATGCCCACATGCTGTTTGGTCCAGCCGACATAGCACTTCGCCGCCGTTTCATCGAAAATGACGGCAGCGACGAGGACCACAAGATGCGTGAGCACAAACGGCTCGATACATTTGTCGCCTACGCCGATGCCATTACCTGCCGCCGCCAGATATTACTCGCCTATTTTGGTGATGTTTCCGAACCCTGCAACAATTGCGATATTTGCAATTCACCGCTTGAACTCACCGATGGCACACCAAATGCTCAACTGGTGCTGGCAGCGATCATGGACACCGGCCAGCGTTTTGGCCAGATGCATATTATCGACGTGCTGCGCGGTTCAAATTCGGAAAAAATCAGGAAATTCGATCATCACAATTCCGCCTGTTTTGGCGAGGGTAGCGGCCTTAACAAACCCACCTGGCAATCGATCCTGCGCCAGATGATTTCTTCAGGCCTGTTGAAAATCGACATTGCCGGTTTTGGTGGTTTACACATTACCGATAAGGGTCGCGATGTCAGCGCCGGCCATCAATTGTTTATGTATCGCAAGGAAACCCTGCTGACAAAAGACCGGCCTGTTTCCAAAACCAGAGCGCCCGCTCCCCATATCGAACTTTCCAGCCGTGATGAAAAACTGCTCGCCGCGCTCAAAAAACTGCGTCTCAAACTCGCCCGCGATAAAAACGTTCCCGCCTATGTCATTTTCCCCGATAAAACCCTGATAGAACTGGCCGCCATCCGCCCCGGTAACGAGGATGAATTTGCGCAGATCAAAGGCGTTGGTCAGGCCAAGCTGAAAGAGTTTACCCAGGTGTTTTTGACGGTGATTGATGAAGGTTAAGAATGAACAATTCCTGTCGCAGTTGAAGCAGCATGAAATCGGATTTTCAATTATAGAATTTGTACCATGAGCAAGTACGAAAACTATACAAAAACCGCCAACCATTACGACACCACCCGCAGGGCGATTGGCAG
>JAKISV010000220.1 GCA_021648425.1 Rhizobiaceae bacterium | reverse complement strand
GATGCGGTTGAGGCGGCGAGCGTTAAAAACCTACTTATTCGTTCAGCTCTCACCTGCGAAACGCAAAACGGCATCTGCGCCAAATGTTATGGTCGCGATCTGGCTCGTGGTACTCCGGTAAACATGGGCGAAGCAGTGGGTGTTATTGCAGCGCAATCGATCGGTGAACCTGGTACTCAGCTTACTATGCGTACCTTCCACATTGGTGGTACAGCACAGGTAGTGGATTCATCATTTATCGAGGCTTCATTTGAAGGCACAGTAAGAATTCGTAATCGCAACATGGTGCGCAATTCGGAAGGCCACATGATAGCAATGGGTCGCAACATGGCGATAATTATCGAAGACGAAAAAAGCAATGAACTGTCCTCTCATCGAGTAACATACGGCTCTCGTATGCATGTGGATGAAGGTGATCAGGTTAAACAAAGCCAGCGCATGTCAGAATGGGACCCCTATACAAGGCCAATTCTGACTGAAGTTAGCGGTATTGTTGAGTTTGAAGATGTTGTTGATGGTATATCGGTTGCAGAAAACGCTGATGAATCCACCGGCATCACCAAACGGGTGGTTATCGACTGGCGCACCAATCCGCGCGGCGTCGATCTTAAACCGGCGATCATCATCAATGATAAAAAAGGTGAAGTGATTAAACTGGATCGTGGCGGGGATGCCAGATTTGTTCTTTCTGTCGATGCGATTTTATCGGTGGAACCAGGGTCTAAAATTTCAGCGGGTGACGTGCTTGCCCGTATTCCAATGGACAGTGCAAAAACAAAAGACATCACCGGTGGGTTGCCACGGGTGGCGGAATTGTTTGAAGCGCGCCGACCCAAAGATCATGCGGTTATCGCTGAGATTGACGGCACCATTCGTTTTGGCCGGGACTACAAGAACAAACGGCGTATTTCCATTGAGCCCAAAGATGAGACTATGGAACCAGCCGATTACCTGATTTCAAAAGGACGCCCGTTCCATCTTCAGGATGGTGATCCGATTGAGAAAGGTGATTATATCATCGACGGTAATCCTGCTCCTCATGACATCCTTGCAATTAAAGGTGTTGAGGCGCTGGCTTCCTATCTGATTGATGAAGTGCAGGAAGTTTATCGTCTGCAAGGTGTGATAATCAATGATAAACACATCGAGGTAATCGTTCGCCAGATGCTGCAGAAAGTTGAAATTGTCGAAGCAGGTGATTCTGGTTTGATTGTCGGTGAAACTGTTGACCGCATTGAAATGGATATTCTTAACGAGAAACTTGCAGAAGAAGGCAAGGCGCCAGCTTCTGGCAACCCTGTGCTGTTGGGTATCACCAAAGCCAGCCTGCAAACGCGTTCATTTATCTCTGCAGCCTCATTCCAGGAGACTACACGCGTTCTGACAGAAGCGGCTGTAGCCGGCAAGTCTGACACGCTGGAGGGCCTGAAAGAGAACGTTATCGTTGGTCGTTTGATCCCGGCAGGCACCGGTAGCTCTATGAGCAAAATTCGCAATCTGGCCAATCAACGCGACAATCTGATGGTTGAAGCGCGTCAGAAAGAGGCGGAAGCAAGAGCCAATGCGGTGTTAACGGATATGAGCAGCGAAGGTGAGGCAGCAGAATAGGTGGAAATTTTGCTGTTGCATGCCTGATTTTCAACAAAAAAACCTGAAAATTCAATATTTGCAACTACCTAAAAATGATAATTGACAACAAGACCAATAAAGTGGCCTAACTCTGGTATGCATAAGGAAGTAAACCAAAAAAAGCGAAAGATGTATTTGGCTCCGCTGGATGCAATTTGGCCGCCATTGGCGCTGATGTTTATTGCTACCACCATAGGATTGGTCTCCGCCTGGTTTGGAATAACATTCCTGGCGGTACTGGCGGTGGTTGGATTCGCCATTTTGATTGGCGATACTTTTGGCCGTTCAAGAGATTATCTAAACGCCCGGCGTCGTTTTGGCGAGGCGCGCGATGAGATCGAAGTATATGAGGTTGTGCGACGTTTCCGACGTGCCTGGTGCGCAAGGGTTGCCTGCCAGGCCGCCTGGAAAAGGGCTGGTGTAAAGGAAGCTGGGAAATTCGGTATGGCGACTGAATATGTGAAGGATACCTATTTCAAATTAGGTTATCGCTACTGGCACATATTCCCGGACGGCACTTTTACTCGAAACTCACCCTTTTTGAAAATAGCATTCTGGGTTCACCTGTTTACCGGCAAAATGAAGCGTGACCAGAAAGAGAATGATAAACCGGCTCTGGAGCCAGCCGAATAACGATATAATTCAATAATGAGAATAGTCGTGAGAATTTCAAATCTATAATTATACAGGGTAGTTGTTGCGTGACTGATTGTGGCGTGCTGTATAAACATTGAACAAGTTTTCGATATCATTCCAATGATACAGGCTTTGCAACATGAATGAATATTACGCTGCCAGAAAAACCATGACTGATTGTCAAATCAGACCTTCAGGTGTGACTGATCTGACTATTATTGATGCCATGCAGGAAATCCCCAGAGAGAATTTTGTCGCTGACTTGCAAAAGCCACTTGCCTACATCGATGAAGATTTACCACTGAAATTTGCTACAAATAGCACGGGGCGATTTTTGATAGAGCCTGCCACTTTTGCCAGACTTATACAGCTTGCGGAAATTCAACCTGGGTCAATTGTTCTCGATATAGGATGCGCTACCGGTTATTCAACGGCTGTATTGTCCAGGTTGTGCTCTTCGGTGGTTGCTTTGGAGGAAGATGTCACTTTGGCTAAATTGGCAAGTGATAATCTGGCAGAGTTGGAAATTGATAATGCGGTTATTGTTACGGGTCCATTGTCAAAAGGATATTCGAAAGAGGGTCCTTTTGATGCCATCATCATTGCCGGTGGTGTGGAAAAGATTGATGACGAACTGCTAAATCAGCTTAAGAATGGTGGAAAACTGGTAACCGTACTGAGCGCCAATAAACCTGGCAGGGCAGTGCGTTATTTACGGGACAATGATAATTTCACCATGATTTCATATTTTGACAGCTCAGTAAGTTCACTTCCCGGCTTTGAAAAATCTAAAGAGTTTGTATTTTAACTCACCGGCCATCACTTTTGATGCGCAACGGTGTAACCAATTGGCAACGCTGCGATAATATCTGAGTAAAAAACTGTGATTGCCAAAGATTAATTTGACCTTCGCGGTGCTGCCGCTATTTAATACCTGTTAGGAATTTGTTAATAAATTGAGTACGGTGCGTTTCTGCACAAAATTTGAAATTACAAAATTCTTTGGGATCGGCCTGGCGTTTTGCCTGCCATTCGCAATGCCAAATATACAAACCGGGTAGGTGCTTATCCATGTTAGCAGCAGTTGTCAGACCCCAATCAGTATATGCATTTACGGCTGCATTCAC
>JAKISV010000219.1 GCA_021648425.1 Rhizobiaceae bacterium | reverse complement strand
CAACCCGTGTAAAAATTCTGAAAAGCCAAGCGGTTGATGGTTCAGGGGTTCCCGGCGAAATCCTGGATATACAACTGACAATAGCCTGTACCAAAGGTGCCATCAGCCCGGCGCGCTTGCAAAAGGCAGGTAAAAAACCCTGCGATCTGGCCCAGTTTTTGCGCGGCAATAGCATCGCAAAAAACACGGTGCTTACCTGATGCCGCGTTATCGCATCAATATCGAATATGACGGCACACCCTATTGCGGCTGGCAACGCCAGGATGGTCACCCCTCAGTGCAGCAGTCAATAGAAGAAGTGATAGAGCATTTCTGCCAACATAAAGTCAGATTATTTGGAGCCGGACGTACGGACACCGGTGTCCATGCCCTGGCTCAGGTTGCCCATTTTGAATTGGAGAAACAATGGAAACCGCAGAAAATATTTGAAGCCACCAATGGCGTTTTACGTCAGCGTGGAGAAAATATTGCTATCACCAATTGCCAGCAGGTTGATGATGAATTCGACGCACGGTTTTCAGCCCTGAAACGACATTATCGCTATCGCATCATCAACCGAATGGCTCCACTAACGCTTGATGCCGAGCGCGCCTGGTGGGTGCGTTTTCCCCTTGATGTTGAAGCCATGCATGAAGCAGCGCAATTACTCATTGGCAAACATGATTTCACAACATTCCGTTCTGTCGACTGCCAGGCCAAATCTCCGGTAAGAACGCTTGATGTTTTGAATGTGACCCGCACGGGTGAAGAAATCGAAATCACGGTTTCATCGCGCTCATTCCTGCACAATCAGGTGCGCTCACTCGCTGGTACGCTCAAGATAGTCGGTGATGGAAAATGGAACAGGCAGGACGTGGGCAACGCTTTAGCAGCAATGGATCGTAAACAATGCGGCCCGGTGGCACCTGCCTGCGGGCTTTATCTGGTTGGCGTGGATTATTAAAAATTTACCACAACGATGTTTTTGCCCGCTCCTCCCAAGCATCATCGTAAGCCTTGCCGCCAATCTCATTGGCACTCAACCAGGCAAGCACTTCGCCAAATTTTGGCAATGTAGCCGGATCAACCTGCGCGTTGTTATCCCAAAGTTTGGAACGCAGGATTGCCCGCCCGCACTGGAAATATAAAGCCTGCGTATTGATAACAATAACCGAGCGCGGAGCACTACCTTTGTGGGAGAAAGATTCGAGCAATTCCTCATCAATGGACACATAGGCGGTGCCATTTACCCGCAAACAGATGTTCGACCCCGGCACTAAAAAGCAAAGTGCAATGCGCGGGTCGCGTACAATATTTGCCAGCGAATCTGTGCGGTTGTTGCCACGCCGGTCCGGCATCATCAAGGTGCGTTCATCATGCACACGCACAAATCCCGGCTTGTCCCCGCGTGGAGTGCAGTCCATGCCTTCATCCGCCACCGTCGCCAGTGTGCAGAAAGGAGAGGCTTCAATAAACGAGCGGTAATGCGGAATAATTTCCACCACCTCTTTGATAAGCGATGCATCACCTGGCTTACCGTAAATCTCTTCCAGTTGAGCGAGCGTCTCAATGCGTTTTTTCATAGCGGCAATTTTCCAGTTATCAGTTAGCTGGTCAGGGAGAATCAATCCGGGTTCGGTTAGTATACCAAATCGACAAATAGGCGATTGCAAAACCTGTTTCTGCCAATATCGCAAACCAGATACCCGGCCCGGAAAATCCGCGAAAAAACTCAAATGCCCCCAAAACGGCCAACGCAACCATCGAAACACCCATCCCTAAACTAACGGCCTGGCGCATTATTGAGTTGGGGGAGTGGCGGCCAAAATAGGCAATTATTGCTAATCCAAGAAACAGCATCGCTGCCCGCCGCGCTATGAAATCTGCTGTCTCACTGCCCTCAATTTGAAATATCCAGAAGATAAATTCCGGCGTAAACAGCAAGAATAAAAACAATAATATATACACAAGAGTTGCAGCTAAACTTACTTTTTGAAATCCGGTCATTGGGGCCATTCATCCATTTCGCAATCAAGTAAAATAGTCTTCCAGAAATTTGTGATATACCAAAGTCAGCATATCCAGATCGCCAAGGGCAGTTGCTTCATCCACCTGATGCATGGTCAGGCCCACAAGACCAAATTCCACCACCGGGCAATAGTCTTTGATAAACCGCGCATCGGATGTGCCGCCACCGGTGGATAGTTGCGGAGTTCTGCCGGTTACTGATTCAATGGATTTAGACAGCAGTTTAATCAGGGTTTCATCGTGGGTTAAAAACACCGGGCTGATGCGCCCGATCCATTCCACTGAAAAATCTACCGGCAAGGTTTTGGCCGTGCGAAGATGCCCGCTTTTTGCACCTTCCGTAAAACGGCGCAAAATCTCCTGCTGAACACTGTCACCATTCCAGGTATCGTTAAACCGGATATTGAATGTTGCCTGCGCTTTTGCTGCGATTACATTGGTGGCCTGATTACCAACATCAAAAGTCGTCACCTCTACATTGGTCGCCTGGAACTCGTTGGTTCCTTCGTCAAAAGGCGTTGCCAGCAGCGCGTCCAGCAAATCCATCATGCCGCGCACCGGATTATCCGCCAGATGCGGATAAGCGGAATGACCCTGCACGCCATTGACCGTAAGAACGCCCGACAATGAACCACGTCGTCCTATTTTGATCGTATCACCGATTGCCTCCAGATTAACCGGTTCGCCAACAATACAGGCATCAAATTTTTCACCACGTTCATCAGCCCATTTCAATAATTTGTCGGTGCCATTGATTGATGGCCCCTCTTCATCGCCGGTAATCAGAAATGAAATTGAACCCTTGGGGCCCGTTGACGTTTTTAGATATGTCTCCACTGCTGCCAAAAAACAGGCAATGCCGCCTTTCATATCAACCGTGCCACGCCCAACCATTTCACCATCAATGACTTCACCGGCAAACGGATCGCTTATCCAGTCACAGGCTTCTCCCACGGGTACAACATCAGTATGCCCGGCAAAACAAACATGCGGAGCACTATCCCCAAGACGTGCATAAAGATTTTCAACATCCGGCGTATCACTGTCGCTGAAAGTGATACGGTGAACTTCAAATCCGAGTTTCTCCAGATGGTTTTGCAATACGCCCAGCGCTCCACCCTCCAGCGGCGTCACGGAACGGCAACGAATCAACTCGCGTAATATTTCAGCTGAACGGGAGAGAGTATTGGTCATAGCAACTATTTCTTTGGAAAGGGTGGGGGGCCGTGTTCATTTGTCTGGTCAAAACCCGGTAATGCCATCAGTAAGATAACAAACAAAATACTAACCATCGGAAAAAAAAGACCAATGGCGGCCAGGGCTGGTAAATTCAGATCATTTAGCCGCTTTATCGTCATTGCCAGTAATACCCATGCCGCCAAACGCCAAAAC
>JAKISV010000029.1 GCA_021648425.1 Rhizobiaceae bacterium | reverse complement strand
AATCGCCAGAACAAAATCCAGAATTTTGCGACAGACCGTTTCCTGCAAATCGAAATGGCCTGATTTCTCAAGGTTTTTGACAAACAGGTAAACCTGATCATAATCCACCGTTTTGTCGATATTATCACTTTCTTCGCCCCCATTCACGCTTATTGAAAGAGACACCAGCAGTTTTTGCGGTTTTTGGCGCTCGAAATCATGAACACCAATCGACACCATCAGTTGCACATCGGATAATTCAATTGTTTTGATTGTCTCAGTCATCTTCCTGCTCGATCATGAATGCCACATCGCGTTCCAACCCCATCAGGCGTTGACCGCCATCCAGTACAATGGTTTCGCCATTAATTGATTTGGTTTTCCACAGATACAAAACCGTATCTGCGATTTCCTGCGGGGTTGCTCCAACACCAGATAGCGACTTGCGCCAGCTCTTTTCAAAGTTTTCCTGGCTTTGATCACCGCTTATCAGTGTAACGCCCGGTGCAATGGCGTTGACGCGAAGCCTTCCGGCAAACCCCATGGCCATCATTTCAGTAGCCCCTTTGAGGGCTACCTTTGTCATCGTATAGCTATAGAAATCCGGATTGAGGCTGAATATTTTATTATCCAGCATATTCACCACCATGCCATCCCTGGTGCAGTGTTTGGCAAAACAACGGGTAATCTCAGCGGGTGCCAGCAGGTTGATGTTCAGTAGTTTTTGCGCCAGCTGATGGTCAAAATCCCCCGGTGTGTCAAAGATGAACCCCGACGCGTTATTCACCACCAGGTCAATCGCTCCCATAGAATCGGCAATTGAACCAATCATCGATGAGATTTGATCAACCTGCGCCAGATCCTGTACATACAATTGCGCACCAACACCGCGCTCGCGTATTTTGCCAACCATCGCCTCGCCGTCTTTTTTTGACGTGTTAACATGCACAACAATGTCAAACCCGGCATCAGCCAGCCCAAGCGCGATGCTGGCCCCAATGCGTTTTGCAGCGCCTGTGATCAATGCCAGGGGCAAATTTGTTCTCCGCGATTGTTGTTTAGGGTCTAAATCATGTTAGTAATTTGAAATGCCCTCACAAACAAGAAAAAAGGCAATTGGTGCCAATGCGGATGCTCAGGACAGTGCGGTGTCAGAAACCTTGCGCTGGCGTGAGTTTGAATTGGATGAAGCAGATAAAGAGCAAAAAACCGGCCTGGAACTGATTGCCGATTTTGTTACTCGCCTGCCCAATTCACCCGGCGTTTATCGAATGTTTAATGAGGCGCAAGATGTGCTTTACGTGGGTAAAGCACGCAACCTGAAAAAGCGGGTTACTTCCTATACCAAAATGGGCGGGCATACCAACCGCATTGCACGCATGATCCATGAGACGCGAACAATGGAGTTTGTCACCACCCATACAGAGATTGAAGCATTGCTATTGGAAGCTAATCTTATCAAGAGGTTACGTCCGCGTTTTAATGTTTTGCTACGCGACGATAAATCGTTCCCCTACATAGTATTTACCGACGATCACGCTACTCCGGGCGTATTCAAGCATCGCGGTGCGCGGCGTAAAGGCCGTGAATATTTTGGACCGTTTGCGTCTGCCGGTGCGGTTACGCGTACCATCAACACCATGCAAAAAGTGTTTCTGGTAAGAACCTGTAGCAATGGCGTTTTTGAAGGGCGTTCGCGCCCGTGCCTGTTGCATCAGATCAAACGGTGTTCGGCTCCGTGTACTGGCGAAATTTCCTCAGGCGACTATGAAAACCTTGTTACCCAGTCAAAGCGGTTTCTGGCGGGTAAAAGCAATGTGATCAAGGAAAAATTATCTGGCGAAATGGATAAAGCATCAAAAGCGCTGGATTTTGAATCGGCTGCTTTATACCGCGACAGGTTGTCCGCATTGTCTCATGTTCAATCTCATCAGGGCATCAACCCGCGAACGCTGAAGGAGGCGGATGTTTTTGCCATCGAACAAAAAGGCGGCATGAACTGTGTGCAGGTGTTTTTTTTTCGTACCGGGCAAAACTGGGGCAACCATGCCTATTTCCCCCGCGCTGACAAATCTTTTGAAACAGCCAGCGTACTGAAATCATTTCTCACACAGTTCTACGACAATAAACCCTGTCCAAAACAGATATTACTGTCGCACAAAATCGAAGAAATGGACTTGATTTCTGAGGCGCTGAGTACCCGCGCCGGTCACAAGGTTAAGGTGGCATCTCCTTCACGTGGTGAAAAACGTCAGTTGGTTGAACATGCGCTGACCAATGCAAAAGAAGCCCTTGAGCGTAAACTGGCCGAAACCTCTACCCAGAAAAAACTGTTGAGCGGTGTAGCAGAGGCTTTTGGGCTCAAAGCTCCGCCCCGGCGTATCGAGGTTTACGATAATTCCCATATCATGGGGACTAATGCGGTGGGTGCGATGATTGTCGCCGGGCGTGAGGGTTTTGCCAAAAATCAATACCGCAAGTTCAACATCAAATCGAAGGATCTTGTTCCCGGCGATGATTACGGCATGATGCGTGAAGTGATGGAGCGACGATTTTCACGCTTGCTCAAGGAACATGGCGAGCGCCCCGATGATAATGATTCTTCGCAAGAAGACGCCAGTTCCACCGATACCATGACGTCATGGCCCGATTTACTGTTGATTGATGGCGGGCTTGGTCAGTTGAATTCAGTTCGCCAGGCACTTGAAGAACTTGGGCTGGATGGAAAAATCCCTCTGGTGGCTATTGCCAAAGGACCGGAGCGCGATGCGGGTCGCGAGAAGTTTTTTATACCGGGCAAACCTTCTTTTATCCTGCCGCCGCGCGATCCGGTTTTGTATTTTGTCCAGAGATTGCGTGATGAGGCCCATCGCTTTGCCATCGGCTCCCACCGCGCGCGGCGTAAAAAGGAAATGGTGAAAAATCCGCTCGATGAGATTGCCGGCATCGGACCTTTCCGCAAGCGCACCTTGTTGCACCACTTTGGCACGGCAAAAGCGGTAAGCAACGCAGCCTTAAGGGATTTGAAAGCTGTAGAAGGAATTTCAGCTCAAATGGCTCAATTGATTTATGATCATTTTCACGAAGGACAAACATAAAAGTGTTGGCGGGGAGCAAATTGTAATTGAATATTTACGGTAGTACGGCATTGTTGCACCCATGAGCAAAAATCGCCCGGAACTAAAGCACGTCTATTCCATTCCCAATCTTTTGACCTATGCTCGAATATTGGCTGTACCGTTGATTGTCTTGTGTTTTTTCGTAGAGGGCAGGCTCAATGGCAGCGATTTTGCTCGCTGGTCAGCGCTGGCAATATTTACAATCGCGTCATTTACCGATTTTTTAGATGGCTATCTTGCCCGAATGTGGCAGCAGACATCGGCTATTGGCCGCATGCTTGATCCGATTGCCGACAAATTGCTTGTTTCCGCCTGCCTGCTGTTGCTGGCAGCGGACGGCACCATCGCCGGGTGGACAATCTGGGCGGCGATTACTATCCTTAGCCGCGAAATACTGGTGTCGGGCCTGCGTGAATATCTCGCAGAATTACGCGTCAGTGTCCCGGTGACATGGATTGCCAAATGGAAAACCGCCATTCAAATGATTTCCATTGGTTTTCTTCTGGCCGGCCCCGCCGGTGACAAGGTATTGCCCTATACTACCGAGATTGGACTTGGTCTTTTGTGGGTTGCAGCGGTGATTACGCTTTATACCGGCTATGATTATTTTCGAGCCGGTTTGCGCCATGTGATGGAATAATACTGATGAAAATATTGTATTTTGCCTGGATAAAAGAGCGGGTTGGTTTTGGCGAAGAGGATATTGATCTTCCCGCTGAAGTAAAAACCATCGATAATCTGTTCACCTGGCTTCGTGGCCGTGGCGAGGAATTTGAGGCTTTTCTTGAGCAGCCCGATATTATTCGTGTTGCCCTTGACCAGGTGCACGCACCTGAACGCGATACATCCCTGGCCGGTGTTCGCGAGATTGCACTTTTTCCTCCTATGACTGGCGGGTAGGCAATGGCTGAACCTGTCATTAAAATTCAGGTGCAACACGCTGATTTTGACCTCAATGACGAAATTCGCCAATTGACTGCCGGGCGCCATGACATTGGTGCAGTTGTCAGTTTCAGCGGCCTTTGCCGTGATGAAGACGGCACATTGGCAGCCCTTGAACTGGAACATTATCCCGGCATGGCCGAGGCTGAAATCAGGCGCATTGCTGAACAGGCCTGCAAACGATGGCCGCTTGCCGCTCTGGTGGCTATTCATCGCCATGGAAAAATATTGCCCGGCGAAAACATCGTAGCGGTGATTGCCGCCTCAAAACATCGCCAGGCTGCGTTTGATGGCGCAAATTACCTGATGGATTTTCTGAAAACCCGCGCGCCATTCTGGAAAAAAGAACATCCCAAATCCAATACCGAAGGTGAATGGGTTTCAGCCAGCGATAGCGATGACAGCGCGCTTAATAAATGGGATTGAGTTTTTTCAAACCTGCCTCATATCTATTCATCACTCGTATTAACTTCCGCATCCGCTCGCGGATCGAGCGCGTAGGTTTCAGGCGTTTGCGCCTTGCCAATCGGCACTGACTGGAAATCCACGGTCTCATGATCCTTGGGCAGGGCGCGAAGGCTGACGCGATAAAGAATGAACGCCGCCAGCGCCACATGGGCAATTCCCATACCGGTAAATAGCCCGCTGGGACCAAGCGCATCCATAATCTGCGCCATTGCCAGGGGGCCGATCATCGAGCCTACCCCAAATAAAATCAGCAACCCGGATGCCGTTTCAACAAAATCCTCCGGTGCGGCAAAATCATTGGCATGGGCCACAGCCAGCGAATAGATCGAATAGATAAATCCGCCAAAAATAACAACACCGCCAAAAAACAAATAGCCCGGTTCACCATTATTGATGGTAAGCGCCGCCAGCAAAAATCCGGCCAATGCACCAAAAAGGCTGGTGCCGATCATCACATAACGCCGATCCATTTTGTCGGACAGCCTGCCAATCGGTAATTGAAATATGATGCTGCCGATGATGGCAAATACCAGCATGTTGGCGATATTGGTGTTCGACATGCCCGAAAGTTTGGCAAACACCGGTGCAAAATTAGCCCATGCCCCTGATAAGGTTCCTGCAACAACCGCACTCAGCGCTGCCACCGGCGAATTGGTATAAAGCTTGCGCAAATCAAATTTTACCTGGGTGAGCGGTGCGGGCGAACGCGCTTTGGAGAGCGCAGTGGGCAGGACTGCGAGCGCGTACAAGATGGCTCCGATCATAAACAATGTCGGCAATTGAGGGTCGGCAATAACCAGCAGATATTGCCCGCCCATCATGGCGAGCAGTGAAACGATCATATAAACAGAAAACAGCGTGCCACGGTTTTCATTGCTGATGCGTTCATTCAACCAGCTTTCGATGATCATATAAGAACCCGAAAAACAAAACCCCGCCGCCGCGCGTAACAAAATCCAGGCGACCGGGTCTACCATCAGCCCGTTCATCAACATCACGCTTGCCAGCACCGCTGACAAAGCGCCAAATGTCCTCACATGCCCCACCCGGCGCACCAACAGCGGCACGATAATGCAGCCAATGGTAAAACCAACCGCATATCCCGCACCAATAAAGGCAATGGTTGAACTGGAAAACCCTTCAATTTGCGCCCGAACCGGCAGCAAAATACCCTGCACACCACCCCCGGCCTGCAAAAAGGCGGTACTGGCAAACAAAGCTATAATGGGAAACAGTTGGCGCAGCATGAAAGTGATTCCAGTAAAAATCAGTCAGGGTTGGATACCAGGTCCTGACCCTAGCTCCTGACCCTAAGTGTTAGTGTGGTTTTGAAAACTCAAAAAGCGACAATTGCGCCAGTATCTGAGCCAATTGCGGCAGGCAAGTGATATTTGTTTGAAATGTTTGCAAATGCATCACAACAAACCGGACGCTCTAATAAAAACCCTGTACCCAAAACCATCGCTTGAAGCAGTCTCCAGTTCTTTCTATAAGCAAAACAACGTCAGGCATAACTCAAAGCACTCCTCCATGCTCGCCATCCGCCCTTTAATCCCACTGCTGATTGCCGCCGGTATTCTTCTGGCTGGCAATGGATTGCAGGGAACATTTGTTGCCATTCGCGGTTCCAGCGAAGGTTTTTCCACCGTGCAGATTGGCGCGATCGGGGCTGGTTATTTCTTAGGCTTCATGATTGCCACGCTGGTGGTGTCGCGCATGTTGCAGGCAGTGGGCCATATCCGACTGTTTTCAGCCATGGCCGCCATAGCCGCTTCCGGCACGCTGATAATGGTCCTGGTTGTTGATCCACTTGCCTGGTTTGCCCTTCGCATGTTGATGGGTTTTTGTTTTGCCTGTCTGTTTGCCACTGTTGATTCCTGGATAAATTCGGGCGTCAGCAACGAAAACCGCGCCAAGGTGCTGTCTATTTACCGCATAATTGATATCGCTGGCGTTACCGGTTCGCAGTTTCTCATTCCTTATTTTGGCTCCGATGGTTTTATCATTTTCGCGATTATGGCCATCATGGTGACTATTTCCATGGTGCCGATTTCACTGGCTGACCGCTCAAACCCTAAAACGCCCGCACAGGTTTCCTTTAGCCTCAAAACTGTCTGGCGTATTTCCCCAACAGCCTGCATAGGCTGCATTGCCATAGGCCTCACCGGCGCAACCTTTCGTCTGGTGGGCCCGGTTTATGCTCAATCCATTGGCATGACGGTGGCTTCTGTCGCCACTTTTATGAGTGCAGGAATTTTGGGCGGGGCAGTGTTGCAATACCCCCTTGGCTGGTTGTCCGATAAATACGACAGACGTGCCGTATTGATTGTAGCCACTTTAGGTGCCGCTGCCGCCGGTCTGTTTATGACCCTGGTTGCCGGTAATGATCAAAATCTCAATATATTGGGGATATTCATGTTCGGCGCGTTTTCCCTGCCGCTTTATTCCTTGTCCGCTGCCCACGCCAATGATCATGCCTCCAAAGACGAATTCATTCAGATTGCAGCGGGATTGATGTTTTTCTGGTCGATTGGTGCCATCATCGGTCCCTTCGCCGGTTCGGTGCTGATGGAAATTCAAGGCCCTTATGTATTGTTTTATTTCACCTCCATCATTCATTTTGCCTTGGCCCTGTTTACACTCTGGCGCATGCGAGCGCGTGAGGGTGTTCCCGTGGCCGAGCGCAAAAAATTCGCCATGTTGCTGCGCACATCGCCAATAATGATGAAATTGACGCGCAAATCGGCCAAAAAGCAGCAAAAGTGAACAAAAAAATGCCAAGCTAGCGACAACGCCGACAGTCTCGGTTATAGATGCAAAATGAAAATAATTACTGATACAAAAACACTGGCACAAACCTGCCGCGAAATCTCAAAATTTGATTATGTCACCGTCGATACGGAGTTTCTGCGCGAAACCACGTTCTGGCCAAAGCTGTGCCTTCTACAACTTGGCTGGCCACAAGACGCGGTCATTGTTGATGTGCTGGCAAAGGATATTGATCTGGCGCCGTTCTTTGAATTGATGGGCGATGAAAGTGTTGTCAAAGTATTCCACGCCGCACGCCAGGATATAGAGATCATTTATAAACTAGGCCATTTGTTGCCCACACCCGTATTCGACAGCCAGGTCGCCGCCATGGTTTGCGGCTTTGGTGATTCAATTTCCTATGATCAGCTTGTTTATAAAATTACCGGCGAACAGGTTGATAAATCCTCCCGCTTTACCGACTGGTCCAAACGCCCGCTTAGCGAAAAGCAGTTGGACTACGCGCTTGGCGATGTCACCCATCTTCGCAACGTTTATCTGTCTATCAAAGCTAATCTGGAAGAGCAGAACCGCGCCCACTGGGTGGCAGAGGAAATGCAGATCCTGACCTCTGTCGAAACCTATGACATGCCGCCTGAAAACGCCTGGAAACGGTTAAAAATGCGGGCAAGAAAACCACGTGAACTTGCCATTATGCAGCATATTGCCCGTTGGCGTGAAACAACTGCCCGGGCCAATGATGTACCTCGCGGCCGGGTGATTAAAGATGATGTAATTTATGAAATCATGTCCAATCCGCCACGTAATGAAAGCGCCCTTGGCGCGATGCGCGGCATCAAACGCGGGTTTGATCGCAACCGTTATGGCGCGGGATTACTTGAGGCGGTGGCAAATGCGCTGGCTGTCCCCAACGATCAGCTGCCAACACTGCCAAAACCGCGACAGGCCCCTGAAGGCACAGGTGCTGCTGCCGAAATGCTCAAAGTGCTTCTGAAACTGACTGTCGAAGAAGAAGGTGTCGCCGCTAAAGTGATAGCCAATGTTGCCGATCTGGAACGCATTGCAGCTGATGACAATGCCGATGTCAGTGCCCTTCGCGGCTGGCGGCGTGAACTGTTTGGCGAACGGGCACTGAAACTGAAAAACGGCGAGATTGCGCTGGGGTTTTCCGGCAGGAAAATCACGGTGATAGAGCTGGGCGAGAATGCCAAGCGCATGGCCGCGGAATAGCTACCCCACACCTTCGCGTCCCACACCTTCGCGTCCATGGGGCTCATCATAATCAATTTGCGGCCCAAGTGGCACAATCAATGTCGGATTGACGGTTTCATGGCTGCCATAATAGTGGTTTTTGATATGGCCCATATGCACCGTTTGGGTAACGCCGGAATATTGGTATAGTTCACGCAGATAACCTGACAGGTTTTGATAGTCAGCAATGCGTTTAAGGTTGCACTTAAAATGCCCCACATAGACCGGGTCAAACCGCAACAAGGTGGTAAACAGCCGCCAATCCGCTTCAGTGATTTGTGAACCGGTGAGATATCGCGATGTTGCGAGCTTTTCATCGAGCCAGTCCAGGCAGTCAAACAAGGCGACAAATGCGTTTTCATATGCCTCTTGTTTGGTGGCAAAACCGCATTTATAGACGCCATTGTTGACCGCGCTGTAAATACGCTCGTTCAAACTGTCAATTTCTTCGCGCAATTCCTGCGGATAATAATCACCGGGTTTTGCCCCCGCATTATCAAAAGCGCTGTTGAACATGCGGATAATTTCAGAAGATTCATTCGACACAATTGTATTTTTTTGCTTGTCCCACAATATCGGCACAGTCACCCGCCCGCTATAGTCACTCAATGCCGATGTATAAACCTGGTGTAGAAAATCAGCACTATTTATCGGATCACCAATGACGCCATCCGCCTCCTTAAAAGTCCAGCCATCTTTGCCCATAAACCAGTTCACAACCGAATGGGAAATCATTTCATCCAATCCTTTGAGCGAGCGAAAAATCATCGTTCGATGTGCCCACGGGCAGGCATGGGAAACGTATAGATGATAACGCCCGGCCTCTGCTTTGAAACCACCGCTCCCGCTTGGCCCCGAACTGCCATCAGCCGTCACCCAGTTGCGGAAACTGGATTGCTTGCGAACAAATTTACCCTTGGTGGATTTGGTATCATACAATTCGTCGCGCCAGATACCGTCCTGCAAATGTCCCATCAGATTTCTCCTGTAAAAGGTCCGCAAACCAAAGCCCGCGCTACGCCAGGGGTGAGTTTGTTCAACCCGTTCAGCAATCGCTCACGCCCGCATAACACATCGACAATCTGCCCCGAATAGGTAATCGCCGTCTCGCGCATCATGCCAAGCATTGGCCAGCCCCACAAGGCGGAAACTGTAACGCCGCTCTGAACAAAATGCGGGTCACCCAGGAATGAACATGACATTACCGGCTCCACCGGTGAGCGATTGGATGGGCTGCCACCCACAAGATCGATAATGACCGATCCCTTATCGATAATCGTTGCAAGATGCTGGTTGGTAATCAGATAATTGATGCCGCGCAAATGTTCAGGTTGCTCAGCCCCGTTCACCACCAGATCAACTCCTTTCAGCCAATAGTCAATGCGCCCGCTGCTGGTATGTGAACGACCCAGCACGGCAATTTCGCGCACACCATGATCATAAATTTCATGCAACGCTCCCTGGCCCACATTGCCATAACCCAAAACCACTGCTTTGACATTCGCCAGCTCAAGTTCGGGTTTATTTTCGCGCAGCAATTTCAATCCGTAGCGTGCGCCCGCCTGTCCTGTCTGGTGAAGGCACTGGATACGGCGCATGCCAAATTCGTGCGGCTCATGATTTTCCTCCCAGAAGGACACAGCCTTTGCCCCTTCGGAATTTTCAAAAACCTCCAAATCAAACAAATGGCACCCGGCCTCTTTTAACTGTGCCAGCAGGGAAGGATTTTGCAATGAGGCGCTGTCATAAAAATACAGCGTCTCTGGCCCGGTGGCATCGAGTTTATCGAAGGTGATATCACCCTGAAATATTCTTAGCGACCGGGGATCGCGGTTTCCTGCTCGCCGGATTGCCGGTGCAATTCGATTTGTCCATTGCAGCACACGGATTTTCAAACCGCCCAGTGTATTATTATCAGCAAACGGCTGTAGTGCCGCTGCCATCGCTGTGCGCGCAAGAATTTCATTGGTGTCGTGATGTTTGGGAGATTGCAAAATCTCCTCCATCGCAATGACATTGATTTGACGATCTTCCAGCAGCTTTGCACGGTCAGGAAAAGAGCCAAAATGCGCCATGCAAAGCAGCGTACAGCCGCCACGCATCAACGCAATGCTTTCAAGCGAAGGCCCCTTGAATTTTATAACAAGGTCTTTGTTTTTGTAGATATCATCACTCGCCTCAATCACGGCTCCCGCGCTGATATATTCCTCATCACTAAACCCCACGCCAAGCCCCGCACCGCGCTCCACAAAAACAATACAGCCCGCATTCACCAATTGCCCAACATCACCAGGCACAACGGATACCCGCTTCTCCAGCCCTCCAGGGTTTTCAGGTGATTCAATCTCACGAACGATAGCGATGGTTTTATATGGTAGCTGGTTCGACATGGGCGCAGTAAATCCTGGAAATCATTTAGGAAGGCCAATGTTTCACCGAATCCATTGATAGGCAACAACCAAAATCAATCAGATCATTTCGAAGTTGATACAACACGTGAGCCAATAGCCACTCCAACTTCCCGGCCCAACTGCCGCAACCGCAAGTCGGGTCGCTCTCCGCGTAAATCTGCAATATCCGCTGGTAATTCCATCACTATCCCATCACCCGATTTGCTGAAATTGATGCGCGGTAATACGCCCGGCGAAGAAGCCGAGTATAAATAACCGACCCTGAAAAGAGCAGCCAGAATGCGGGCGCGGCGTGTTACCCGTTTGCCTGCCAGTGCTGCAATGGAGGGTATCTCCACCCTCGGGCCCAATCCCTGATAGCGGTGAAAATTTGCCAGCGACAAATAAGCCCGCCCCTCATGGCTAAGACCAACAAACCCCGCATTGGAAATTATTCCAAGACTTTGCGCCGCGCGGTAGTCTGGATGTGCGCGCCAGCCAATGTCCGCCAGATAACACGCCGCCACGCGAAAACGCCGTTCATCGCGGTTTTCCTCAATCCCAAGTGCGCGAAAAGCTTCACCGCTCCAGTGCGCAAGTTCTTCAGAGTGCGCAGGACAACGCGCTCTCAATATTGCCAGATCCCAGGCAGCCTCCAATAGCATGTCTTTGGTGCGCTCTTCATGTGGCAGTTGTGAATAAAGATAACCTTCACGCACGCCCAAAGATGACATCAACACCCGTTTGGCCCCCAGATGTTTCAACGTCTCACTCAGCACAATTGCACCATATTGCAACAGGTTGCGGCGATTGCGTGAAACGCTTTCAATACCGGAAATCTCCTCGATATCACTGGTTGAAACCGCGTCACAAAACTGCACAAAATCTTCAGCGCCAATAGGGTAGTTGTGTATCACCTGCAGCGGGTAATTATTGTGGTTGATATGCAGTTTGGCAAGAGAGCGCCAGGTGCCGCCCACCGCATAAAAATCTTTTCGTTTTCCAGGCCACTTGATTTTGCATTTGACCAGACTGGCAATGGTGATCTCGCGTGCCAGTTTTAAATCTTCCCCGGACAAATCGCGCAGACGTAAACCGCCCAGCGCAAATGTCTGCCCTTGAAATAATTCACCGCCAACCGTAGCCAGCTCAAGCGACCCACCGCCCATATCGCCAACAATACCATCAGGATCAAAAAATCCGCTGACAATGCCGTTGGCAGAATATCTGGCTTCCATTTTGCCGGTGAGGACTTCCACTTCGCAGTCGCAGATTTCTTCAACAGCCTCGACAAATTGCTGCCCGTTTTTCGCATCGCGAGCCGCCGCTGTTGCCAGTATATAGGTTTTTGAAACACCCACCTGCCGGCCAAGCGCTCGAAACCGGCGAATAGCATTAAGCGAGCATTCTATTGCCCCCTCGTTCAAGCGGTTACTGTCAGCCAGCCCTTTGCCCAGTCCGCAAAGCACTTTTTCGTTGAACAAAACAGCCGGGGCACGCGTAAGGCCCTCATAGATAACCTGACGAACCGAATTTGATCCGATATCAATTACTGCTACCGGAATGCGGGCTTTCAAACGGCCCTGAGCGCGTTCACTTACCGGTTCAGTGTTTGAGGATTTCTGATTGTTCAACGTAGGATTTAACAGCTTGCGGTTTGCTGCTTTCAGATTTGAAGAATCGTTTTGGCGCGTCATCTTTAAGTGAATCTCCCCGACCCGATAAGCTCGGGTTGGTCATAAAGTAATTTTGCGCATTAAACAATTCTTCACCGGCCTTAGGCGTGATGCGCCGTGAGGAACCATCAGATAAAATTTCCCAGCTTTGCTGATTATCAGCAAGATTAGCCACCATAATCTGATCGAGCACCTGCTGGCGCACCGTTGAATTGGTAAGATGCACCATCACCTCCACCCGCCGGTCAAGATTGCGCGGCATCAAATCAGCCGACCCGATATAAACCTGCGCCTGATCAGAAGGCAGCCCGCCACCATTGCCAAAGCAGATGATGCGTGAATGTTCGAGGAAACGCCAGACAATCGATTTGACGCGTATATTCTCAGAAATACCCAGTATATTGGGCCGCAAACAACAAATCCCGCGAATAACCAGATCGATCTGCACACCGGCCTGGCTGGCCCGATAGAACGCATCAATGACCTCGGGATCAACCAGTGAATTCATCTTCGCCCAGATTGCGGCTGGTTTACCTTTACGGGCAAATTCAATTTCGCGTTCTATATTGTTTAATATCGACGAGCGCAAAGTAAGTGGAGAAATGATAAGGTGTTTTAAATCAACTGGTTCAGCATATCCGGTAACATAATTAAATACCTGCGCCACATCGTGGGCCAGCTCTGCGTTGGAGCTGAAATAGGATAAATCCGTATAAATTCGTGCTGTATCAGGATGGTAATTACCGGTGCCTATATGAACATAATTCGCCAGTCGGCCTTTTTCACGCCGCACCACCTGGCTCAGTTTTGCGTGGGTTTTAAAATCAACAAACCCGAATACCACCTGCACCCCGGCGCGTTCCATGTCGCGGGCCCATTTGATGTTTGCCTCTTCGTCAAAGCGCGCCTTGAGTTCGATCAGTGCCGTGACGGATTTACCAGCCTCCGCCGCTTCAATCAGCGCAGCAACAATCGGTGATTGATTGGAAGTGCGGTAGAGTGTTTGTTTGATAGCAACAACATTTGGGTCATTTGCCGCCTGACGCAGAAATTGAACCACCACATCAAACGACTCGTAGGGGTGATGAATGATCAGGTCTTTCTGGCGAATTGCAGCAAAACAGTCACCGTTTTTTTCGCGAACGCGTTCTGGAAACCGGGCGTTAAACGGCTCAAATTTCAACTGCGGTTGATCAACGGCAACGATTTCTGAAAGATTGTGCAAGGCCAGCATGCCTTCCACCAATATCACCTGATCAGCATTGACTTCCAGTTTCCGGCTGACAAAATTCACCAGCCTGGAAGGTGTATTTGAATCAATTTCAAGACGAATAACAGACCCGCGCCGCCGCCGTTTCAAAGCCGATTCAAACGTGCGAACCAGATCTTCGGCTTCTTCCTCAAATTCCAGGTCAGAATCACGTATAACGCGGAAATTGCCGCTGCCGCGAACCGTATAGCCGGGAAACAGGCGATGGACAAACAGCCCGATCACCTGCTCAATATCGATAAAATCAACCCTGTCAGGACTGGTTTTAGGCAATTCAATAAACCTTCGAAGGCCACCGGGCAGCCGCACCAGCGCTGTCATGTCCTCTTCGCTGTCTTCTTTATAAAGGCTGTAAATAAGCGTTGAGCCAAGATTTGGAATAAAAGGGAAGGGGTGTGCTGGATCAATCGACAAAGGAGTAAGCACGGAATAAAGCGACTCGATGAAGTAGTTTTCAAGCCATGTGTTGATTGCATCATCGAGATTTTTACCCTCAACAATATGAATATTCTCATCCGCTAACGCATTTCTCAGTGTAAGCCAGCTGTTTTGCTGGTCACGTTGCAGCTTTCCCACCGCATGAAAAATTGCTTCCAGCTGTTCGCCCGCTGTCAACCCGTCATCGCTGCGCGTTTCCACGCCTTCATGTTCCTGGCCGAATAATCCCGCCACCCGCACCATAAAAAACTCGTCCAGGTTATTCGCCGAAATGGACAAAAACCGCACCCGTTCCAACAGTGGATTGTTTTCGTTTTCAGATTCTTCAAGTACCCGGTGGTTAAATTCAAGCCAGGATAATTCGCGATTCATAAAGCGTGACGGGTCGTCAAAAAAACCATCCATCGCCGGATCATCAAACTGACTGAGAATGCCGGTAGATTTAGTGTCGAGATTTTGTGATTTACTGCCCATGATTTTCCAGCCGATTGAAGTGTACCTGGGCTGGTTTTGCCAACCAGCCAACCCAATATTGCCGCCCCTTTGATATAGGTTGGATTTACAATAATTTCAACTGGTTAAGTGTCGCAGTTGATTCAATTTCAGTCAGAATTTTAGCGGCAAGCTTTCGGGTAATATTACGTTTTTGCGCCAATGCCACCGCATCCATGCGCGCCACGATCTGGTTGGCCGCTTCAAGCGAGCGCTCCATGCGAACCACCAGATATTCAACCACATTCAAATCTACCTGCAATTGGCGATCAGCAAACAGTTTGTATAATACCGCACTGAGTAATTCATCATCAGGTTCGCCAATTTCAACCAGTTGCGCTGCCCGCAATCTCGAACTCAAATCCGCAAGTTCGATATTCCAGTCTGAAGGCCAGTTGCGGCTGGTAATAACAATGGAAGCATTCGCACTGCGCTTTGCATTGAGAATATGAAAAAGCGCGTTTTCCTCGATATCACTGCCATCGGCATCTTCCAATAATAATGCGCGTTTGTTTTCCCGGTCCTCTGACAGTTCGCCGATTGCTTTCATCGGCAAAATTCTGGCTTCGCATTTATTGGCCCAAACCCCACCAATATGGCTTTTGCCACAGCCTACAGGACCAGCCAGTATCACTACGGAACCAGGCCAATTGGGCCAGGCGTCAATTAAATCAACCGCCGTTGAATTAGCTTTTCCTCTGACCAGGTCTTCACGGGCAAAAGATTTTTCCACCGGCAAATCCAGCGCCAGTTGCCCGGCACGAATATTGGAGTATTTTGAGTTATCGCCACCCATACCGGTATCGCCTAGACCTTTTCTTGTTTCTCAGTGCCCTTATAAAGTTCACTTGCCAGATATCGCTTGAGTGCAAAACGCACAATGACACCAACAGCGGCGGCGGCGGGCACAGCAATCAGCAATCCGGTAAAACCGAACAAAGAACCAAAGGCAAACAATGAGAACATCAGCCACACCGGATGCAGCCCAACACTTTCACCCACCAGTTTGGGCTGTAGAATATTGCCTTCAACAAACTGGCCAACTCCAAAAATTCCCGCAACAATGACCACCGGTATCCAGTCCGGCCAGAACTGCACCACTGCCACGGCCAGTGAAACAACCAGCCCGGTAACAGAACCAACATAGGGGATGAAACTAATGAGCCCCGCAATCAGGCCGATCAGCAGGCCAAACTTCAAACCAACAAGCGACAGGGCAATGCCGTAAAACGCTCCCAGTATCAGGCATAATGTACCTTGTCCGCGCACAAATCCGGCAATAGCGGAGTTGATATCACGCATTACTTCGCGAATGGTATCCAGATTGTCACGCGGCAGCATATTGTCAATTTTTGCTACCATGCGGTCCCAGTCATAAAGCATATAAAAGGCCACCACCGGTGTAACGATCAGCAGCGATAACACATTCACCAGCGCCAGGCCCGAATTCCATATCTGCTTGAACACTGTGGAAATCCAGCCAATTCCCTCTCCCATCCACTCATTGATGGTCGTTTGCAGCGAAGTTCCATTCTCACCGATAATACTGCGCAACCACTTGTTGTCGCTTGATGCCACCAGTTCCTGAAGCCGGGTCACCAGGGTTGGCACATATTCAGCAAACGCATTGGCCTGATTGACCAGCAGCGGCAGAAAAAATGCCAGCCCGAAAATAAATGACATCAGGAAAAAGAAAACAATCACTACGGTAGCAATTAACCGCGACAAGCCCAGCCGTTCAAAGAAGTCTGCTACCGGATCAAGAAAATACGCTAACGCCATGCCGGCAACAAAGGGCAGCAGGATAGAACGAAACAGCCACAAAAATCCGACAAACAAAATAATTGCTAACAACCAGAATACCGCCTGTTTTCGCGCCGCTTTGGCAAAACTTTCTGTCATTGCTCGCATTCCTTGAACATTTGCAGCCAACAAACCTGTCATCAGCCTGATAATTGCGTTTTATAGCACACAATATCTGGGTACAATCCCAATGGCATATTCTATTGATCCCTTAAAGCCGATATGGGGATATTAATCTGGTACACGTAAATCGAAATTTTTTGAACTGGTAAGTCGCCATGGCGCCTATCGATAACAAAAATTCCCTGACCTATGCCGATGCCGGTGTCGATATCGATGCGGGAAATGCCCTGGTTGAGGCCATCAAGCCAATTGTTAAATCCACCGCGCGGCCGGGCTCCGATACGCTGATTGGTGGTTTTGGCGGTTTGTTTGATCTCAAGGCTGCCGGTTTCAAAGACCCGGTGCTGGTTGCTGCCAATGATGGTGTCGGCACCAAATTGCGCGTTGCAATCGAAGCTGGACTGCATGACAGCGTTGGCATCGATCTGGTGGCAATGTGCGTGAATGATCTGGTAGTGCAGGGGGCGCAACCTTTGTTTTTCCTCGATTATTTTGCCACCGGGGCACTCGACGTGGAGGAGGCAACCAGTGTCATCAGCGGCATTGCTGAAGGATGCATTGAAGCCGGTTGCGCCCTGATTGGCGGGGAAACCGCCGAGATGCCCGGCATGTATGCCAAAGGCGATTACGATCTGGCGGGATTTGCCGTGGGGGCAGTTGAGCGCGGCTCGTTGCTTCCTTCGGGAGAAATAAAGCCCGGAGATAAAATTCTGGGCCTCTCTTCTTCCGGCATCCATTCAAACGGTTTTTCTCTTTTGCGCAAGATTGTTGAAAACGCCCGGCTGGACTGGCAATCGTGCGCACCTTTTGACAATAGCCAAACTCTCGCCCGGGCATTTCTCACGCCCACCCGAATATACGTAAAATCCCTGCTTGCCGCCATCGCCCAAAACAATGGCATTCGAGCGTTAGCCCACATCACCGGCGGTGGCCTGACAGAAAATATTCCACGCGTATTACCCAAAAACCTTGCGGTGGAAATTGATCTTGGCAAAATTGATATGCCGAAAATCTTTCACTGGCTTTCAAAAACCGGCGGCATCAGCGAACACGAAATGCTGCGCACATTCAATTGCGGAATTGGCATGGTAGTGATTGTTGATAGCTCTGAATGTGATTTAGTGGGTGAGTTACTTGAAAAGGACGGCGAAAGCGTTTCACTGATTGGCGAAGTAAGTGAACGCACCGGTGAAGCCGTCATTTACCGCAACCATTTGAACCTGTAAAACCATGAGAAAACATTCAATTGCTATCATGATTTCCGGTCGAGGCTCAAATATGGCAGCGCTGATTGAAGCCTGCAAAAGGCCAGACTACCCGGCATTCGTCGATAAAGTTATTTCGGATAGAAGCGATGCGCCGGGCCTTAAGCTCGCCCTGGACATGGGCATAAACGCGGTCGCAGTCGAACGAAAGGATTTCCCCTCAAAAACCCAACACGAAGCCGCAATCCTCGATCAGTTGACGTTGAATAGCCATCCCCCATCCACTCCCCACCTGATATGCCTGGCAGGTTTTATGCGCATCTTATCGCCCGACTTTGTGCAGCAATATGAAAGAAAAATTCTCAACATCCACCCCAGCCTGCTGCCCAAATATCCGGGCCTCAATACCCATGCCCGCGCGCTCGCCGCCGGTGATAGTCAGCACGGTTGCTCCGTCCACTTTGTCACCGAAGAACTGGATGAGGGGCCTGTTGTTGCCCAGGCTAGTGTTGACATCGAAGATGTTGATGATGAAACCTCACTGGCGGCAAAAGTGCTGGCCGTGGAACATCAGCTTTATGTTGATGCGGTTCGCAAAGTTTTGAGCCAAAGGCCTTGAATTCATAACCATAGCGAATATTGTCCCAAAAATATCAAACCTCCGCGAAGGCCCTGCGCATGTTCCCTCTGTCCCACCTGATGAAATCTTTTGTCAAACAAGGCACCCTCAACATCATCGATGCTGATGGCAAACGCCATGTGTTTGTTGGAACGCCCGAACCCCAAGTGACATTCAAGCTGCACGATAAAAGCCTCTATAAAAAACTCACTTTCAAACCGGAACTGGCCACCGGCGAAGCCTATATGGATGGCACGCTGACTTTTGAAGAAGGTACAACGCTCAAGGAATTTTTGTATTTCTTCAAATTGAACGGCAAATCCCTGGCCGACCACCCCTTGCAAAAGGCCCTGCGCACCATCTCCTGGCCATTGCGCAAATTTCAGCAGTCCAACAAAAAAGGCCAGGTGACGCGCCACGTTGCCCACCATTACGATCTGGGCAATGATTTTTTCAAACTCTTCCTTGATAAACAAATGACTTATACCTGCGCCTATTTTCGCAGTGATGATGACACGCTGGAAATTGCCCAGCGCAACAAAACCCGTTTGGCGGTAACAAAGCTGGATTTGAAACCCGGCCAGAGGGTTCTGGAAATCGGCTGCGGCTGGGGCGATCTGGCAATGTACATTGCCTCAGTTGCTGATGTGAAAGTTGTCGGCGTTACTTTGTCAGTGGAACAACAGGCGATGGCCACCGCACGGGCCAAAAAAGCCGGCCTTGATGACCGCGTAGAATTTCGTTTGTTGGACTACCGCGATGTCGATGAAAAGTTCGACCGCATCATTTCCATCGGCATGTTCGAACAGGTAGGCGTTGGGCATTTTGAGGAATTCTTCCAGAAAATAAATTCCCTGATGCCCGATGACGGCATCATGCTGTTACACTCTATCGGCCATATGAGCCCGCCTGGAACAACCAGCCCCTGGTTTAGAAAATACATTTTCCCCAACGGCTATTCGCCATCCCTGTCGGAAGTCTACGAAGTGCTGGAGCGCAATAATCTGTGGGTGCTCGACATGGAAAACCTGCGCCTTCACTACGCCAAAACCCTGACCATCTGGCACCAGCGCTTTGCAGAAAACCGCGACAAAGTCGTCGAAATGTACGACGAACGTTTCGCCCGCATGTGGGAATTCTACCTGCTCAGCGCCGAAATGGTTTTCAGAACCGGCCCCAATTTTGTCTTCCACATGCAACTGTCAAGAAACAGAGATGCGGCACCGATAACAAGAGATTATATGATTGATAAGCAGCGCGAACTGGAGGAATTGGAGAAGACGCTGGATTTGAGTTTTTGAAGGGAGATCATATTTTCCCGCTTAAACAACCTTGCAACGCCCCATCCTTAGCGCTAACCCATTCCCATGGGACAAGATTTGATTCCTCCAGGTTCTGGAGACGGCAGTGATATTGAAAGCGTGGATTTAAAATCTGCGCTGGAAGAACGTTATCTGGCCTATGCGCTTTCCACCATCATGGGCCGCGCACTGCCCGATGTGCGTGACGGGTTGAAACCCGTTCACCGGCGTATTCTTCATGCCATGCGGGTGTTGAAACTCGACCCGGATACCGGTTTTAAAAAATGCGCCCGCATCGTTGGCGATGTCATCGGTAAATTCCACCCCCATGGGGACCAGTCGGTCTATGACGCACTGGTGCGCCTTGCTCAGGAATTTGCTGTTCGTTATCCACTGGTAGATGGTCAGGGAAATTTTGGCAATATCGATGGCGATAACGCCGCCGCCATGCGCTATACCGAAGCGCGCATGACTGAAGTCTCAACGCTGCTGTTGCAGGGTATTGATGAAGACGCGGTTGATTTCCGCGATACTTATGATGGTGAAGACGAAGAACCCATCGTGCTGCCCGGCGCATTTCCCAATCTGCTCGCCAACGGTTCATCGGGGATTGCTGTTGGCATGGCCACCAACATCCCGCCCCACAATGCCGCAGAACTTTGTGATGCAGCCATTCACCTCATCAAACACCCCAATGCCTCCATCGAGACATTATGCGGGTTTGTTCAGGGGCCTGATTTCCCCACCGGCGGCATGATTGTTGATGATAAAACTTCCATCATTGAGGCTTATAAAACCGGGCGCGGCGGATTTCGCGTGCGCGCAAAATGGGAAAAGGAAGACACCGGGCGCGGCGGCTATCAGATTATCATCACCCAGATACCCTATCAGGTACAAAAATCCCGCTTGATAGAAAAAATCGCCGAGCTGCTTCAAAACCGCCGCCTGCCGCTATTGGGCGATGTAATCGATGAATCTGCTGAAGATATTCGTCTTGTTCTGGAGCCCAAAAGCCGCGCTGTCGATCCTGAACTGCTGATGGAATCCCTGTTCAAGCTTACCGATCTGGAAAACCGCGTTTCGCTCAATATGAACGTGTTGTCCCACGGTAAAACCCCAAAAGTTATGTCGCTGCGTGATATTCTCAACGAGTGGCTGGCCCACCGCCGCGATGTATTATGCCGCCGCTCGCGTTTCAGGCTGG
>JAKISV010000028.1 GCA_021648425.1 Rhizobiaceae bacterium | reverse complement strand
ATCCACCATATCCAGCAATTCTCGTATTTCATTGAGGTTAAAACCCAGCTTACGGCATCGTCTGATGAAAAACAGGCGCTTGAGCTGGTGATGGTTATATTGACGATTGCCGCCAGGGGTCCTGTCAGGCTTTGGCATTATACCTATGCGTTCGTAATATCTGATGGTTTCAATATTGACATTTGTGCGCAGTGAAACTTCGCCAATCGCATAGCCTCTCTTTTTGGTGACATCTTCCATAAAATAAACCCTTGTATCTGTAGTTGGTACAGATGTTACCTACCATAATAGTTTGGGAAATTACGAGAAAAAATCGTTCAAATGAGTGATGTTATGAATACTGCGATTACCACGGCGTCGCAAAATGATGGAAAAACCAAAACCAGACTGGTTGCTACCGGTGGCATTTTGGGGGCAATTGCCGCCTCAACCTGCTGTGTTGTGCCGCTGGTTTTGTTCAGCCTCGGGATCTCCGGGGCGTGGATTGGAAATCTGACTGCCCTAACGCCCTATAAGCCGTTCTTTATCACGGTCACTTTGGGATTTTTGGCCTACGGCTACTATCTGGTCTACCGCGAGCCAAAAGTTGCCTGCGTTGAGGGTGAAGCCTGTGCAAGGCCGCTGCCTAATCTGGTGGTAAAATCAGCGCTGTGGTTTTCTACCATTCTGGTGATCATTGCTTTCGCCTGGCCACTAATCATCCCCGTTATCGCACCCTACATTTTTGGATAAACCAGAAGGATACCTGAAATGAGAAAAATCCTCACAGCTACATTGCTTGCTTCTGCATTGTTCTCTTCGACGATGGCGATGGCCGCAGAACAAACCATTAAACTGGCAGTTCCGGGAATGACCTGCGCCAGTTGTCCTTTTATTGTGAAAGAAGCGATTTCGAGAGTTGAAGGCATCAAGTCCGTAGAGGCCACCATGGATGATCGCTCAGCCACCGTTATCTTTGATGATCAGATTACTAATCTGGAAGAAATCACTCAGGCCACGGCCAATGTGGGCTATCCATCGACACTTTTTGTCGAAGCCAACGATTCATGAACCAGACTGCTGAGGAAGTGATTATGAGCAAGATAGATCAGCAGCAGAGTGAAAAAATGCTAAAAACCGGCCTTGCCGGCAGTGTATTTGCTGCAATTTGCTGTTTTACACCCGTTTTACTATGGACATTTGGCGCGGTCGGGTTAGCGGGCATTGTCGGTGGTCTGGATTACATTTTATTTCCAATGCTGTTTGCCTCGCTTGGTCTTGTTGCGCAGGCGCTTTATGCGCATTCTGGCAGTCAGGGAAAATCACCAAAACCGGTAATTATCCTATTGGTGATTGTATTTTCAACCGCAATAATCTGGCTTCAGTTTTTCTATGCTATCCGCATTTCCATTGGCGCAACGGTTCTCGTGGCGATCTACTGGCTTTATTTGCGCGCCGCCCAAACACAATCTGTATCCTGAATTAGTGCGAGAGCAAATAATATGAGTAACATCAATAACACCGGTAAACTGGTAAACGGGCAATACGACCTGGCGGTAATCGGGGCTGGTTCTGCTGGATTTTCGGCTGCCATTACGGCGGCAGATGAAGGTGCTAAGGTTGCGCTGGTGGGCTTTGGGACTATTGGCGGCACCTGTGTCAATGTCGGGTGCGTACCGTCAAAAGCTCTTATTCATGCCACCCAAACACTTCATGTTGCTTCCAAAGCTAATCGTTACAATGGAATTTCCGCATCCGCTGAGGTTTCTGACTGGCGTGCGTTAATCCGGCAAAAACAACAACTGGTCGATGATTTACGCAAGGCAAAATACAGCGATTTATTGCCCGTATATAATTCCATCACTTATATCGAAGGCGAGGCTTCTTTTTCAGAAAATGGTGAACTTGGCCTCAAAGGCAAAAATATCAATGCCGACAAAATTATTATTGCCACCGGGAGCAGCCCGGCCCTGCCTTCTATCAAGGGCATTGCTTCGGTGCCGTATCTCACCAGTACAACTGCCCTTGAACTCGAGGAACTGCCACATTCAATGATGGTGATTGGTGCGGGGTATATTGGTGTTGAGATAGCACAGATATTTTCACGTGCCGGTGTGCGCGTGACCCTGGTTTCCCGACGCGGAATATTACCCGAAGCGGAGCCCGAAATCTCAAAAGCACTTACCGGTTATTTTGAAGATGAGGGAATCGAAGTTGTCAGTGCCATTACCTATGACCGCATAGAGCAGGTTGATGGCATGGTAAAACTCTACGTGGAAGGCGCTCGGGGTGTCACAACAATCAGTGCAGAAAAAATAATGATAGCTTCTGGCCGCACCCCAAATATCGAAGGGCTCAATCTGGAAGCAGCGCGAATTGAAATATCTGACAGGGGAGCAATCAGAATTGATGCGCAGATGCGCACCTCACGCGATGCAGTTTATGCCGCTGGAGATGTTACCGGCAGTGACCAGTTTGTCTATATGGCGGCCTATGGTGCAAAAATTGCTGCGAAAAATGCCTTAAACAATAATTCCCTGTCTTATGATAATAGCGCCATGCCTGCTGTTGTATTTTGTGACCCGCAAGCGGCCAGCGTTGGTTACACCGAAGTACAGGCCCGTGCCGCAGGTTATGATGTCAAAACTTCATTGTTGACGCTCGACAATGTTCCGCGTGCGCTTGCCGCTCGCGACACGCGCGGACTGATCAAACTGATTGCTGATTTGCAAACCGGCAAGCTGCTCGGCGCGCACATCCTGGCACCCCAGGGGGCCGACTCTATCCAGACGGCGGCGCTGGCAATTAAAACCGGCATGACTTATGAAGAACTGGGTTCAATGATTTTTCCCTATCTGACAACTGTTGAAGGGCTGAAACTCGCCGCACAGACATTTGATATGGATGTGAAAAAACTCTCTTGTTGCGCCGGATAGTTGCGGTAATAATTACCAGAATCTACCGCAAAGAAAAATCATGGAATTTTCCCTCTTTACACTGATAATCCTGCCCATCGGACTTGGTCTGCTGGGGTTTATTGAACCCTGCACTATCGGCGGGCATCTTATTTTCCTGGATACACAAAATAAACGCACAAAAACTGAAAAACTAAGTGCTGTACTGATGTTCACAGCCACGCGCTCGCTTGTTGCTGGTCTTTTTGGTGCATTTATCGCGTTTGTCGGTCAAAAACTGATTGGCGTTCAAACAGGCTTCTGGCTGGTATTTGGAATAATCTATCTGAGCATTGGTCTCGCATTCCTTTCTGGCCATGCCGGTCTCGTCAAATGGAAGATCGAACTGGCGCCCTCAACCTGGAAAAAGGCGCAAAACCCGCTCACGCTTGGATTGGCCTTTGGTCTGAATATCCCGGCCTGCGCCGCGCCGATACTATTCGGCCTGCTTGGTCTCGCGGCAACGACCGGCACGATTGCTGCGGGCTTTGGCATGATGTTTTTATTTGGCCTGTTCCTGTCGCTGCCCCTGGTGATATTTGCAATTACCCCGAGATTCACCGGGTGGCTGAATGCGCTGAGCGGTAAAATGAAAGGAATGGGCTGGCTGGTTGGCGCACTGTTTGTTTTGCTCGGAATTTGGTCGATCTGGTTTGGACTATATGTTGACCCGGCCAATTGGGTAGGCTCGTGAGCAAATCAAATCGATTTGCTAAAGTAGCCGGTGCAGGAATTGCATTTCAGGCCGGTTCGGCTGCGGTTGATTCTGCAACAATTATGTCGGCCCTGGTCTTTCAACTCACCGGCAGCCCGATCATTGTCGGCGCGGTTACTGCGATTTTGAGGTTCGGGTGGTTGGCCCCTCAGCTGTTTGTCGGGTATTTTGCCCAGCGCTCCGGCTCGAGCATGGGTTATTATGCGATTGGCGCTTTGGGCCGTGCCATCTGCATGGCATTGTTGGCGCTTATCCTGCTCATTGGTTCTCAATGGACAGTTGTTCAACTTTCAATAGCTGTAATGGTTTTGTGGACTGCTTATTCGTTTATCAGCGGTGTGGTTGCTGTCCCCTATAACGATATTGTTGCACGCTCAATTCCATCAGAATTCCGCAGCCGATTACTGGCAACACGGTTTTTTGGCGGCGGCGTATTGGCGCTTGGGGTGATTGCAATTGCTGACGTTCTGGTTGGCAATCTGGAATTTCCCGTTTCCTACGCGGCAATCATCGCCATGGCATCTATCCTGATGTTTATTTCTTCAATAATTTTCATAACGATGGGTGAACCAAAGTCAATTCCACAGCAATCAGACAAACCCGGATTTTTCGAATATCTGCGCAAGGGAATTGCAGTATTCCAAACCGATCGGGTTTTCCGCCTGTTTGTTTTTGCCCAATGGTGTGGTGGTGCGGTATTGATGGCCATGCCGTTTTATATTGTGCAGGCCAGTGCAATTGGCTTTGATCTAAAAAGAATAGCCCTGTTGTTGGGTGCACAAACCGTTGGTGCGTTATTATCAAACTTTTTATGGGGATGGTGGGGTGACAATCTTGGCAAGGCCAGCTTGCTGAAGGCAATTGCAATCGGGAGAGTTGTTCCCCCAATTGCAATAATTGTTCTGGTTTATATTGGCGCTACCGATGCCGGTCAGATATTTAGTTCTCTCATCGCTATATTTTTCCTGCTGGGAGCGCTGGCCAATGGTTTGACGATTGCCGTGATCGGCTTTTTGATGGAGATCTCGCCGGAAAAACAGCGCCCGGCCTATAGCGGTTATTTTAATGCGATTACCGCGCCTGCATTTTTGCTGCCGCTGATTGCCGGGTTTATTGCTTCCGGTTTTGGATTATCTGCGGTCTTTGCAATTTCGCTAATTGCAGCAATTGCGCAGGCGTATTTGTTACTATTGATAAATAAATCTGAAGCCAGACAGCCTGGCAATTTTACCCCTTGAGCTTCCAGTGACTAGAATGTCTATATTGCCCGGTAACTCCTATTGTTGATCGCAAACATGATCACAGGGTTCAGACTAATCGAAACTTGCTCAATATATTCTCCAGGGGAACAAGCCAATGAGTGACAATTCAGGCCATGGCTTAAGCCATATGCCCGTTGATGACGGATCAAATTCCCGGGCCTTGATTATATCAGGATGGCTGACGGGAATATATTTTGTCATCGAACTGGGGATTGGGCTATATACCGGCTCTGTTGCGGTCATATCCGATGCATTTCATACTTTTTCTGCTGTCGGTGGTGTTGTGCTGGCATTTGTAGCAGCGCGAATTGCCGCGCGCCGCGCTGATAAAACCCATACGTTTGGTAGCAGGCGCGCAGAAATTATTGGCGCACTATTAAATGGTGCATTTTTGCTGGTCATGGCTCTGGTGGTTTTGGTGATGGGAGCAATGCGGTTACAAAATCCGCTTGACCTTCCAACCACGCCGATGTTGTGGGCTGCTGCCGGGGGCCTGGTTACCGAAGTAATTTCTCTTTGGCTTTTGTACTCCAAACAAAAGGACGATCTCAATATGAAAGGCGCTTTCTGGCATGTAATGCAGACTTTTGTTGGCTCTATCCTGATTATTATCACTGCGCTGGTTATCAAATTCACCGGCTTTTTGCTGATCGACCCCCTGTTGGGAATGGCCTTTGGCCTGGTGCTTTTATATGCATCCTGGGGGATAATGAAAGAGGCGGTGTTTATCCTGATGGAAGGCGCGCCCAAGGATATAGATCTGGATGTGGTGATTTCTCAATTAGGCCAGCTGCCGGGTGTAGTTGATGTCCACCATGTTCATTCATGGACCATCACCTCAGGCCGACATGTTTTTTCTGTTCATTTGCAGGTTGAGAACATGAAGAAGAAAACGCAACTGCTGAAACAGGCGCATGAAATGCTTCGCAATGAATTTGGTTATTATTTTTCAACCATACAAATTGAAACCGAATGCACAGATGAAGACCATGCCCGCGATCTTGACATAACCGCCCATTCATAAAGTGATTTAAATTTGGCAAGGACTACTGGTTGTCAGAAAAACTGTTGAGCTCGTCATGGCGCAGGCGAATTTCTTCCGGCCAGGTACTTTTGATATAACTCAGGACCGCAATAATTTCCACATCACTCAGCACATCTTCAAACACCGGCATATTGGTTTTATAATCTTCAAACCCGGCACTCCTGCCAAGGCCGATTTTGGTAAGTTCAAAAAGTAATTTATCGGTGTGGTGCCAGGTATGTCCGGATTGGTCATGGGGTGGAGCAGGTAACAGACCATCTTCGTCAGGAGACCTCCAGTCGGGTTGCCCTTCAAGGTTTTTCCCGTGGCAGGAGGCGCAGGTTGTATTGTAAATTTCTCTGCCCGAATTCACTAAAACTTTGTTGTTTGGCTTCAGCAACGCATCGGCATAAGCATCCTGCCCGCCGGAAAAAGTTACAAACGCAAAAATAGCAGCAGCCAATCCTGCTGCAAAAACCACCAAAAACCCAATCTTTGAAAATGTACTCATCGGGCTAAACAACCATTATTTTACTACCTGTTGCTACACGCCCGTAAAGATCAATAACGTCCTGATTAAGAAGCCTGACGCAACCGCTGGAAACAGCACGACCAATAGAAAAATCTTCTACTGTGCCGTGCAGGCGATACAGCGTATCTCTTTTACCCTGAAATATATAAAGCGCTCTTGCACCCAGAGGGTTATCAATGCCCGGAGGCATGCCACCATTGGCAGCGCTGTATTTTTCCAGTTCAGGCAGTCGGGCAATCATTTCTCTGGGTGGCGTCCATTTTGGCCACTCCTGTTTCCAGCCAATTCTGCCTCGGCCCGACCATTCAAATCCGGCACGGCCCAGACCAACACCATAACGCATGGCTGTTCCGTTTTCCTGTACCACATAAAGATAGAAGGTCTTGGTATTAACAATAACGGTGCCGACTGGCTCGCTGGTCGAATAGTTAACCTCCCGGCGATAAAATTTACTGTCAACTTTGCTTAGATCAACACCGGGGATGGGGAAGCGTTCATCATGGATGGGTCCGTACATTTTTCGGTAGGACATACTAACCAATGGCACGGCGGGTTTTTTAACCGGTGGCACCACTGCGGTTGCACAACCCGAAAGGGTGAGGCCCGCGAAACTCGCGGATGTTGCCATAAATTTACGTCGTGATAGTCGAATTTGCTGGGACATGGGATTATATCTTGCCTGCTTGATAAAATATTTCTGGTTTTATACTGGTATCGCGTTCAAAAGAATAGACATTATATTGCGCATTTTCGTCATAAACCATCCCCAAAGACCCTGAAGGCATACCGGGAACGGCAAGACCGCGAATATCAGGCTTTTCTGCCAGTAATTTGTCAATTGCCTGTAATGGAACATGGCCTTCCAGTACATAGTCTCCCAATATTGCGGTATGGCAGCCGGCAATTTCATCGGTGACACTGGCCTGTTTGCGAATTAATGACAAATCACTCATGTTTTTTTCGGTTACCGTAAACCCGGCTTTTTGCATGGCATCGCTCCAAACTTTGCAACAACCACACCAGGGGGTTTTGAAGACGGTCATATTTTTGGTTTCCTGGGCACTGGTTTGGGTTGAAACAAACATTGCAGACGCCAGGGCTGCCATTGCCAAATAAGATGCGGTTTTCATGTTTTTATCCTTTTGGAATACACGACAGCCTCGGCCACAGCCTTGTGATGTGGTTTATTTTGCATGGAATTTTCATTGATCATTGGGATAAGCGCTCATTCAATTCCTGTTTTCGATTCATTAGGTACACCTGAAAACAACACGAAAGCCGCGAAATTATGAATATCTGGATATTGGCGATGTATTGCGGCTTTATGTATCACCTTTGAACACTTTCGATTTGCTGAGTTTCAACTGTTCCAACAGCACTGTTTCCTGTCACACTCAAGATGGCTGAGAAAACCATCGCCATAAAACATTCTTCCAGTTTATTCGTTAGCGCCATGTTTAGCCAAGCGCGTGTTATATTTCCATTAATTGCTGTTCAATCTAGCGTGATCATATCACGCCACATTAATCCAGGTAGTCATGCCAGCTGCCGCATGTTCAAGCATATGGCAATGCAGCAGCCATTTTCCGGGGTTATCGGCAACAAACGCAATGCGAGTGGTTTGCGCCGGTTTGATCATATAGGTGTCCATCCATGGTGCGTTGTGGTTGGTGACGCCATCTCCGCTATCGATAATGCGGAAATGATGCCCGTGCAGATGCATCGCGTGCATGAATGAGGTGTCATTGAATGTCTCAATGATGATCGTTTCATTTCGAGCAATACTAAAAAATGGTTCATCAGCCAGATTTGCAACGCCGTTAAAGGCCCAAACCTGTCTGGTGGTGCGAAAATCCTCGCCTTGAAGTTTTTTGCCTTTGTAGACAATTTCACCACCATTACTCATAGCCCCGCCAATCATGTGCAGCCGGAAGTCGCGGGTATTTGCATAATCCGGGTCGGGAATATTGTTGGATACAAGCCGGATATCGGCAGAACCATTATCTGCACCTTCAATGATTGTAAAATTTGCAAAGGCAAAAGGCTGATCAGGGGAAAGCTCCTCGATCGAAAAATTATCTCCCGATTTCGGGATTACCAGTAAATCAACGCGTTGGCCTGAACCAATCAACATGCGCGAACCGGAAATTTTTTCAGGCTCTTTCAAAGGCTGACCATCATAACCAAGTACCAGTGCACCAAACCGATTGGGGTCAATTTCAAGGGTTCTGGCATTGGAAGCATTAATCAGTCGCAACCGGTAAGCTTCACCAGAGCGTAACTCAAAACCCGGCGTAGGCTTGCCGTTCACTGTCAGCCAGTTACCAAGTCGCCCGCCATGGCTCCAGTCCATCAGTGAACCCATGGAGGCAATATCCAGCGCGCCTTCGCGATCAAGTCTCCAGTCATCAATTACCAGCGTCAGATCATGATCGCGGTCAAATACCTGCTCGTCTTCTTCCACAATCAGTGCGCCATATAGTCCGCGTGCCACCTGGTTCCAGCTTTTATTGTGGGCGTGATACCAGTAGGTGCCTGCATCTGGCACAGTAAAATCATATTCAAATGTTTCTCCGGGGAGTACGCCGTCTTGTGTGAGGCCGGAAACACCATCCATCGCGTTTGCAATGCGCACCCCGTGCCAGTGGATTGAGGTAGGTTCTTCAAGCTGATTGATCAAACGCACTTTCACGCGTTCGCCACGTTTCACACGAATTTCGGGTCCCGGCGAACTTTTATTGTAAGTCCACAACTGCGAATCGGTGCCATCTTCTCTGAACAGCTTTTTTTTCGTTGGCCCGGCAGTGAATTCAATAAATCCATCTGTCGCCAAAGAGGCATGGATATTTGTTGGAAATGCAGCAGCAAGGGTAGCTGCCATAGAACCTTGAACGAATTGCCGGCGGGAGGGACGCATTATAGATTTCCAATAACTACGGGTAGAATTTGTTTTTGATGATTTAGATGCATGTGGAATGAATTAAATTGACCTGGATCATATTACAGTTTCAAACAGCGGATTATTTGCAAACGCTTTCCAGGCCGTGCCTGTAGCCATAGCGAAGTTTACCAATCTCATCTTCAGAAAAACCAAGACTCCTGGCTTTCCCTGCAAGCGCTTTCAGCGTTGTCAGCTCGACGGTATCCGTGCACCGTTTTCCCATAGGTAGACCGAAGTCATCATTGAGGTGTAATAAATCATCTGTGTTCATGCCCAACCATTAAAACCTCCACCTACTGGAGGGTCAAGCGGAAAATGCGCTACAATTTGACCCCGCGCAACCGTAATGCGTTGGCAATTACTGATACTGAAGACAGGCTCATAGCGGCTGCGGCAATCATCGGGGAGAGCAGCGAACCCGTCAGTGGATACAAAACTCCTGCCGCAATCGGCACACCCGCCGCATTATAGGCAAATGCAAAAAACAGGTTCTGCTTGATATTTCGCAACGTTGCCTGGGCAAGCTTTCTGGCCCGTACAATACCGGTTAAATCTCCACCCAGCAGAGTTATTCCGGCACTTTCTACAGCGACATCGGCACCCGTACCCATGGCAATCCCCACGTCGGCCGCTGCCAGCGCAGGCGCATCATTGACGCCATCTCCTGCCATGGCAACCATCGAGCCTTGCGCATGCAATTTGGCCACGAGTGCTTGTTTATCCTCGGGCAATACACCTGCAAGCACCTCGTCAATGCCTAATTCTTCGGCCACCGCCCTGGCGGTGCGCTCATTGTCGCCGGTTGCCATAATAATCTTAAGTCCCGCTTCATGCAATTTGCGGATAGTTTCGGCGGTTTCCTTTTTGATGGGGTCTGAAACCGCGATGATGCCTGCGAGTTTTTTATCAATGGCAACAAACATTGCTGTTCTGCCGGTTTCACGCAGTTTGTCGGCTTGTTCCTGCGCGTCATCTACAGATATTTTCAGCGTTGCCATCATCGCTTTATTGCCAATGGCAATATTCTGCGTACCCACAACGCCTTTCACACCTTTGCCGGTGATCGCTTCGAATTTTTTTATCTTGGTAATTTTTGCGCCACGTTCTTCCGCGCCCGATACAATTGCCTCGGCAAGCGGGTGTTCGGAACTTTGCTCAAGGGTTGCTGCAAGGGAAAGAAATGCCTTCTCTTTCATCTTGTTAAAAATAACCACATCGGTGAGTGTTGGCTTTCCTTCGGTGAGCGTACCGGTTTTATCAACTATCAGCGTGTCTACTTTTGACATCAGCTCAAGGGCTGTCGCATCCTTGATCAATACACCATTTTGCGCACCTTTACCGGCAGCGGTCATAATCGACATTGGCGTTGCCAGACCCATGGCACAGGGGCAGGCGATGATTAATACCGAAACCGCCGATACCAATGCAAATATGAACGTTGGTTCGGGCCCAAAAATATACCACACAATGAATGCACCTATCGCAACCAATACTACGACCGGCACAAAATAACTCGCTACTTTGTCGACCATCCCCTGAATAGGCGCGCGGGAACGCTGGGCATTGGCCACCATCTCAACAATTTTTGCCAGCATGGTGTCGCTACCCACCTTGCCTGCTTCCATCACCAAAGACCCGTTTTTATTGATTGTTCCGCCGGTCAGCGCATCTTCAACGGTTTTTGCCACTGGCAGCGATTCTCCGGTAAGCATGCTTTCATCGACGGAAGAATTACCCTCAAGCACAAGGCCATCAACCGGAACACTTTCACCGGGGCGAATTCTAAGGCGGTCACCTTCCAGAATATTTTCAAGCGGCGCGTCATATTCGGTGCCATCATCATTGATGCGTCGTGCGGTTTTGGGAGCCAGATCCAGCAGAGCCTTGATGGCATCGCCAGTGCGCTCTCTTGCGCCCAACTCCAGCACCTGACCAAGAAACACCAGGGCAACAATAACCACGGCGGCCTCATAATAAACCGGTGGATGCCCGCCAACCATCAGCAATTCTTCGGGAAAAAGACCCGGCAGGAACGTTGCCACCACACTGTAAATATAAGCGGCACCCACGCCCAGCATGATCAATGTCCACATATTGGGGTTCCAGGTTCTGACCGAATCCACCCCACGTTGGAAAAACGGCAATGCAGCCCACAAAATTACCGGTGTCGCTAAAACAAATTCAATATAAATTGTAGTTTGCTCGCCAATCCATTCACGTATTCCCAGCCCGAAATATGGCCCCATTGTTAAAATCAGCAGCGGAACAGCAGCAAATGCACTTACCCAGAAGCGCCGGGTGAAATCTATCAGTTCGTGATTGGGTTCATCTGACACACCACTCTTTGGCTCTAACGCCATGCCGCACTTGGGGCAGGCACCGGGACCTTCCTGAATGATTTCAGGATGCATGGGACAAGTGTAGAGCGTGTTTTTATGTTCGGCAGTTTTCTTTTTCTTCGAGTTGCCTGAAGCATAAAAATAAGGGTCTGCCTCAAATTTGCCATGGCATTTGGAACTGCAGAAATGAAACGCTTTGCCATTATGTTCAGCTGTTGGTTTACCTGCATCCAGTTTTACATTCATGCCGCAAACGGGATCGACAGCTGTGTTTTCGCTTTCAGATGTGCCTGCAGAATGTTGATGGTTTGAGTGATCCATGTGAAATGTTCCAAATATTTGCCAGGCAATTACGCACCAGCCAGAGCTCCAAGAATTGATTGGTTATTTAGTGCTTCCATCCACTGTAAGGTCAAGTGCAATCTGGTAAGGTTGCATTTTCATCACCAAAGCCACATTTATCATTTGTTATCGACACTAAAAACAGGAATTGAACCTTGTTGTTGCAAAATGCCCGCCTGGCGCTAAGTCAATTGTTCTCAAAACCGTTTCGTAAAGTGCTTTGGAGCTCAATTGGCTACACAATTTTGTTGCTGATTGCCGCATGGTTTTTGCTGGAGGCAGCAATATCAACTCTTTTGCTGCCATTCCTTGGACCCTGGCCCTGGGTGGCAACGGCCATGATCTGGCTGATGGGCACGGGCATGTTCATTGGTGCAGGATTTTTGATTGCGCCGGTATCTGCTATATTTGCCGGAATTTTTCTTGTTGATATTGCCCGCCAGGTTGAGGCTCAACATTATAGCGATGATCCGCCCGGGCGTGAACTGCCGCTCAGTGCTGCCCTTTGGCTGGCGATAAAATTCACAATTTTGGTGGTGATCGCCAACCTTGTTGCGCTTATGCTGGTATTACTGCCGGGAATAAATTTCATTATCTTCTTTTTTCTGAACGGCTATTTGCTGGGCCGAGAATATTTCCAGTTTGCGGCAATGCGCTTTCTGACAGAAGAAGATGCCAAAGCCCTGCGCGCGGCCAATGAGGGAAATATTTTTCTTGGCGGATTAATCATCGCTGGTTTCATGACTATTCCCCTGCTCAATCTGGCAACACCGGTTTTTGCTGCCGCCTTTATGGTGCATGTATATAAGACTACCCGTCCCCTATCCTATCCAGTGAGATAATCGCGGCTGGCACATCGCAGGTTTTTTCTTTTGATTTACACAAATCAGCAATGATACAGGCCTCGCAATCAGGCTTGCGTGCCTTGCAGATATATCGCCCGTGCAAAATCAGCCAGTGATGGGCATGGTAGAGAAATTCTTCAGGAATGGCTTTTTCCAATATCGCCTCAACTTCATCGGGTGTTTTACCCGGTGCCAGCCCGACACGATTACCCAGCCTGAATATATGCGTATCAACTGCAATTGTTGGCTGGCCAAAAGCCATCGAGACAACCACATTGGCAGTTTTGCGACCAACGCCTGGCAGTGTCACCAGCATATCGCGGTCGCTGGGAACTTCACTGTCAAATTCTTCAATCAGCTGTTTTGAAAGCGCCATCACATTCCTGGCCTTGTTTCGATACAAACCAATTGTACGGATATGCTCGCGAACCGCATCTTCACCCAGAGTAAGCATTTTCTCAGGTGTATCGGCGATGGCAAATAGTTTTTTTGTGGCTTTGTTGACGCCCACATCGGTGGCTTGAGCGCTCAAAACCACCGCGACCAGCAAAGTGAAAGCATTCACATGGTCAAGCTCACCCTTGGGTTCAGCGCGCTGTTTTTTGAACCGGGAAAAGATTTCATGCATTTCACCAGAGGAATATTTACTGCGCGCCAATCGCTTTTTTCTCGGTTTTGAAATTGTTTTGGTTTTATTTTTCATGAAAATTCTATAACTCTTTTATATGACTGGAAAAAACAACAATATCCAATTTAGTCAGCACAGCGAACCCCCGGAGTTTTCTGCCGTGCTCACGCCATACCGTTCGCTTAGCAGGAACGGCTTTATCGTGCTGATGTCAATCATTGGGGTTTCATGTTTTATTTCGGGCATGTTATTTCTGGCAATTGGTGCCTGGCCGGTGATGATCGCGCTTGGTATTGACGTGCTGGTTATCTGGCTGGCATTCAAATTGAACTATCGTTCCGCACGTCGTTATGAGGAAATATCGCTATGGCGTGACGAAGTCCGGGTGCGCAAGGTTTCACCTTCCGGCAAGGCCACTGAATTCTCGTTTAACCCGTTCTGGGCAAAGTTCATGGTTGATCGCCATGAGGAGTTTGGCGTGCTGGCGATGAAACTGCGCGAAGCAGGGCGGGAATTGGAATTGGGTTCATTTCTCAATCCTGATGACCGCAAAAGTTTCGCCTCGGCATTTTCTCTGGCTCTGGCAAAAGCCCGCAAATAGCCTGTTGTAAAACTGCGCAAGAATCAGGTGGCAGGTGCCGCCTTGCAGGCGTAGTATAGCGACAATTCCAAATATTGCCGATGGAGACCGCGTTGCTTAACAACATAACCCAATCAAACCCGCTTCGTGTATCCACTCCGCAACTGGCCAATAAAGATTATCAGATGGTTCGCGAGGTGATTGAAACCATATCTGAAAACTGGCGCGATCATCCTTCTTTAGAGGAGTTGGCCAGTGAAGTTGGCCGCTCTCCCACCCAGTTGCAGAAGATTTTTACCCGCTGGGCAGGTCTCTCGCCAAAAGCGTTTTTGCAGGCGGTAACCCTGGACCATGCCAAACGGCTTTTGGATGAGGATTTACCGCTGCTGGAGGCCAGTCTGGAACTGGGCCTATCGGGGCCAAGCCGGTTACATGATTTGTTTGTCACCCATGAAGCCATGTCGCCAGGGGTCTATAAAGCCAAAGGCGAAGGCGTCGATATTGCATTCGGATTTCACAATTGCCAGTTTGGCAAAACCCTGATTATGGCCACCAAAGAAGGCATGGCAGGCATGGCATTTTGCGATGCGGGTGAGGAAGGCGCCACATTGGAAGACATGAAGGGCCGTTGGCCCCGCGCAAATTTTTATGAGGATATGGCCGCAACCGCACCTTATGCAGCCAGAAGTTTTGACATTACCCAATGGTCACCGGACCAACCCTTGCGTATCGTATTTATCGGTACGGATTTCGAAATCAGGGTATGGGAGGGACTGTTAAAAATACCCCTTGGTACGGCAACAACCTATTCCGCTCTTGCCAATGACATCGGCCGCGCCAATGCGCCTCGTGCCGTGGGTCGGGCCGTGGGGCGCAACCCGATATCATTCGTCGTGCCGTGCCACCGGGTGGTTGGCAAGTCCGGTGCATTGACCGGCTATCACTGGGGCCTCACCCGCAAACGTGCCATGCTGGGCTGGGAAGCCGGGCAGGTTGCTTAACCTGCAAACACCGTAACGGCGACCATCTGCGCCCTTGCGCAAGTTTGAATAATTCAATACCCATAAACGCGAAATCGTTTTTCGGATATTGCCTATGCCACCATCCAATTCAAAAACCGCCAATAAACCCGCTGCCGGTCCAAATGTTTCGCGCGTCAGCAAGGGCGAGGAAATGGCTGGTTCTTACGGTTATCACAATGTTGCTGAAGGTGAAAAGCAGCCGCTGGTGGATGAGGTGTTCCACAAGGTGGCATCGCGCTACGATGTAATGAATGATCTGATGTCCGGCGGTATGCACCGGTTGTGGAAAGCCGCAATGGTGGCTGCATTAGCACCGCCTAAATCACCTGCTGCCAACTGGCAGTGTCTTGATGTTGCAGGTGGCACCGGAGATATTGCTTTTAGAATTGTCGAGGCTTCACGTGGTGCGGCAAAAGCCACGGTGTATGATATCAACTCATCTATGCTGGAAGTTGGCGGGCAAAGAGCGCAAAAACGCGGCCTTGAAGCCCAGGTGGATTTTGTCGAGGGCAATGCCGAAAAACTGCCTTTTGCTGACAATCTGTTCGATGCTTATACTATCGCTTTTGGCATCAGAAATGTGCCGGACATCAATAAGGCCCTGAGCGAAGCTTGCCGGGTGCTAAAGCCCGGTGGCCGGTTTTTATGCCTGGAGTTTTCGCAAGTGGAAATGCCAATACTGGATAAAATTTATGACCAGTGGTCTGAGCGCATTATTCCAAAAATCGGCGCGGTGGTAACAGGAGATGAAGAGCCTTATCAATATCTGATCCAATCTGTTCGCAAATTCCCCAATCAGCAGACCTTTGCATCAATGATCAGCAAGGCTGGTTTTGAGAAAGTGACATTTCGTAACTATACCGGCGGCATTGCTGTTCTTCATTCCGGCTGGAAAATTTAGAGTATGGGAAACATCAGCGCCGCATTTTCATTAGTCCGCGCAGGGTATGTGCTGGCCCGCGAGGGGGTGGTTAGCGCCATTCCGCGAGAAGTATTGCCCGGCCCGGCAAAATTTGGCCACATGCTGGCTGGTCTGATTGCCCGGCGCCGTTCCATGAAAATTGAACAATCCGAAAGGTTATCCGCCGCCTTAAACCGCCTTGGGCCCAGCTGGGTGAAGCTCGGCCAGTTTCTGGCCACGCGGCCTGATGTCATCGGCACACAACTGGCGCTTGATCTGGAATTGCTGCAGGACCGTATGGAGCCATTTGACACCGGGCTGGCAAAAGATTCGTTCAAAGCCTCAATCGGGCGCAGTGTAGATGAGGTGTTTTCATCCTTCAGCGAACCGGTGGCAGCCGCATCAATTGCCCAGGTTCATAAAGCGCAGTTGAAAGAAGGCGGCGACCCGATTGCAGTAAAAATAATTCGCCCCGGTGTGCGACCCAGGTTTGTCCGCGATCTTGATACATTTTATTTTGCTGCGCGCATGCAGGAAAAATTTCTTCCCGCCGCGCGTCGCTTAAAACCGGTGGCAGTTACCGATATGCTGGCGCAATCAGCCCGCATCGAAATGGATTTACGTCTGGAAGCTGCCGCCTTGTCGGAGATGGCGGAAAATACCAAAGACGACCCCGGGTTTCGCGTGCCGCAGGTGAACTGGGAATTAACCGGTCGTGACTGCCTGACGCTGGAATGGGTGGATGGCACCAAGTTTACCGACACCAAAAAACTGCTGGCCGATGGCCATGATCTAAAAGAACTGGCCAAAACCCTGATGCAATCATTCCTGCGTCATACTTTACGCGATGGATTTTTCCATGCCGATATGCATCCAGGCAATCTGTTTGTTGACAAAGAGGGCACAATCGTTGCTGTGGATATGGGCATTGCCGGTAGAATGGGGCGTAAGGAGCGTCATTTTCTGGCTGAAATATTATATGGTTTTATCACCCGCAATTATCGCCGCGTTGCCGAAGTGCATTTTGAAGCGGGTTATGTGCCCCATCATCATGATATCAATTCCTTTGCCCAGGCAATTCGCGCCATTGGCGAACCCATTCACGGCCAATCAGCGGAAACGATCTCAATGGCCAAAATGCTGACCCTGCTGTTTGAGGTAACTGAACTTTTTGATATGGAAGCGCGGCCGGAATTACTGTTGCTGCAAAAAACCATGGTGGTGGTTGAAGGTGTGGCGCGCACACTCGATCCTGAATTCAACATGTGGAAAACCTCTGAGCCGGTGGTATCTCAATGGATTGCCGGCAATCTGGGTCCGGCAGGAATAATCAATGATGCAGCAACCGGCTTGAAGTCATTTGCCCGGCTGGCATCTCAAATGCCGCAATTTGCCGAGCGTGCCGAACGGCTTTCAATAGCCATGGACGATATGGCGCAAAACGGTATGCGGTTTGATAAAGAAACCGCCGAACAGATTGGAAAATCGGAAGCCTGGCACGGCAGATGGGGCAGGCGCGCACTCTATGTGATTGCATTGACAGCAGTTTTAGCGGTTTATATGCAGTATTTTGCATAAAACCCTTGAAATATGATTGCAATGCTATCATATTTATCTCATGGCAAGCATTACCATTCGAAATATAGATGAAAAAGCCAAGCAGGCGCTGCGCGAACGCGCGGCACGTAATGGTAATTCCATGGAAGAACAGGCAAGGTTGCTGCTGGATGCCGCAGCCCAAAATGATAAGATGGATGAAGCCCAATTTGTCAGTACCGGATATGAAGCCGGTTCGCGTTCAACTGCCATCATAGACCCTTATTATCCCGCAAGCGGCAAACGCATCCTGATGATTATATCGGGTGGCATTGCCGCCTATAAGTCACTTGACCTCATCCGACGGCTAAAAGAGCGCGGTGTATCTGTGAGGGTGATAATGACCAAAGCTGCCACTGAATTTATTACACCGCTGTTAGTTGGTGCGCTTTCTCATGACAAAGTTTTTTGCGACCTGTTCAGTCGGGAAGATGAACAAGATGTTGGTCATATTGCCCTGGCACGCGAAGCTGACTTGATTGTTGTGGCTCCAGCCACCGCCAATCTGATGGCAAAAATGGCTGGTGGCCTTGCTGATGATTTAGCCAGTGCAGTGCTACTGGCTGCCGATGTGCCGCTATTGCTGGCACCGGCCATGAACCCTGCCATGTGGAATAATCCTGCAACTGTGCGCAATGTCGAAACATTAGCCAATGATGGCGTTCATTTCATTGGCCCGGAAACCGGCGAAATGGCGGAGCGTGGCGAGAGCGGGCGCGGGCGGTTATCTGAACCAATGGAAATTGTTGCTGCAATAGGCCAATTGCTCGATGATGCACACAAACCCCTGAAAGGGTTGCGGGCAATCCTGACCGCCGGGCCAACCCATGAACCTATCGATCCGGTGCGCTATATTGCCAACCGTTCTTCGGGCAAACAAGGTTATGCTATTGCATCGGCTTTGGCGCGTGCCGGGGCGCAGGTGAAACTGATATCGGGTCCGGTTGATCTTCCCCGCCCACCGGGAGTTGAGCGCGTCATGGTACAAACAGCCGAAGAAATGTTTCAGGCAGTGGAAAATGCGCTGCCCGCAGATATTGCAGTTATGGTGGCCGCAGTTGCCGATTGGCGCACAATTGCTTCAGCTGAGGAAAAAATCAAGAAAAAGCCAGGCACCAAAACTGCCATGACGCTGAAACTGACGCAAAATCCTGATATTCTAAAATCACTGGGTCATCATAAAAAACGCCCGACCCTGGTAATCGGCTTTGCGGCAGAAACACAAGACCTTATCAAACATGCCAAAGCCAAACTGAAACGCAAAGGCGCTGACTGGATTCTGGCCAACGACGTTTCACATGAAACAGGTGTCATGGGAGGCGACCAAAATACCATAAAACTGTTGAGTAACGACAACACGCGGACCAATGTCGAAGAATGGCCAACTATGGCAAAAGGCAACGTAGCCACAAAGCTTGTTGATAAAATTATTGTTCATTTCGAAACACAGACTGTTAATGTCTGAACATATTGAAAGAAGAAAAAGTGAGTGAAATGAAACTTGCAATTATCCGGTTGCCTCATGGGGCAGATCTGGAATTACCAACTTATGAAAGTGATCAGGCGGCAGGCATGGATTTGCGTGCGGCCTGCGCGCCACAGACACCTGTTGTGCTGGCACCCGGTGAACGCGCACTGATACCAACCGGCATGATTTTCGAAATTCCCGCCAATCACGAGGGCCAGATTCGTCCACGCTCAGGGCTGGCCTATAAAAATGGCATTACCTGCCTCAATACACCGGGCACTATAGATGCGGATTATCGCGGTGAGGTGAAAGTTCTGCTGATTAATCATGGCGAAATCGATTTCACTATCGAGCGCTCAATGCGCATCGCCCAGATGGTTATTGCACCGGTTGTGCAGGTGAAGGTAATAGAGAAAACCAGCGTAGAAAGTACCGCACGCGGGAGCGGTGGATTTGGTTCCACCGGCAACAGTTAGGACGCTTTTGCCTTTTCTTCAGCAAAATCCAGCACGACAATTTCCTGAGGTTCCGGCACGCCTTCAATTGCCGATGTTTCAAAATGGGTATTCAATTTGCCCTCATAGCCCTGCTCTTTAGCCATGTCATAAACATTGCGCCCGGCAAGAAAAATTGTGCCCATAGTTTTATTGTGCTTTTCAAGTTTTGCCGACAAGTTGACGGCCGTGCCGATAACCGTCATTTCCAAACGGTTCGACTGGCCTACAGCCCCATGGGCAATAATGCCCCCGGCCAGGCCAAGACCAATGCCGGATTTTGAAATCTCTTTCAGATCACCGCTTTCGTCCGGCCAGGTCTGGTAGTCACTCAAGATATCCTCAGCCGCCTGAAAAGCTGAAAGGGCACACAGGGAACCACCATTTTCCACATTACCATTGGTGCCAAAAGTTGCCATGATGCCATCGCCCATAAATTTATCGATGATGCCGCCATGGCTCTGGATAATCGGCACAATGCGCGACTGATAACACGACAATGCCTCCATCACCCGTGAGGCATCCATATTCGCTGCCATTTTGGTAAACCCGCGTATATCCACATTGAGAATGGCGGCATTTACCTTCACCCCGCTGCCTGCCACCAATTCTTCCTGGCTGTCACGAATACCACTTGCAACGGAAGTATCAAAAAACCGCGACAGGGCCTGCGCCGCACTTTTTTCTGTAACGGCGGTTACCAGCAGATTGGCTGAGCCGTTTACCGCCAGCGCCAGAATGGCGGTGACAAAAACGATTGATAAAATTTTATCGACTTCAGCACCGATTAATATCGAATTCGATGTCAGATATTCCACATAAGAGCGCGTCAGCATATTGTCGCCGGTGTCAATTCTGGTGACGTAGAAAATCACCGCAAACCAGCCCAGAGCTGCGATTGCTCCGGCCGTAATCACAAATTTTGATTCAAGACGCAGTACCCTAAGGGCAATGAAAATGAAAACATAAAGCAGTGCCGGCGCTTTCAGAATGAAGGATGCCGGTTGCATGTATTGCATATGAAAGGAAATCATCAGGCCATATAAAAGAGCAAAGTCAAACAATATGGAACAATAAATCGACCAGTCGGGGAGCTCTTTTTTCAATGCCCAGATAAAACCAATGGTGGCAATGATAAGATAGGTGCCAAGCACATAGGGCACTGGATAAAAGGCCTCATCCGGGCTGGTTTTAGGGCTGATAATATAGATGAAGGTGAACAAAAGAACGATGGTGAGCTGTATAATTCTCGCCAGAATTTCATTGGCCCGTTCACGGTCGTGAATAGCCACTAACACCCGGTGCGGTAGCTTTTTGCGATCGGGAGAAGTTAGAAAATTTTCTCGAAAATAGGCAATAAACTTCAACTTGGGTGCTCCTTTGACTACCGGTTTACCATGCATTTGGGAATTGTGAACATTCAACTTAAAACAAGTTGGCGTGACAACAATTTATAACATAGGCTGCAATAATGAATCCGAGTGCTGCAAGTGGTATTAACGGCAAAAACTCACTATATTGATTGAACCTGACGAACATTGATTCGTTTGGATAATTATCTGTAATAACGACATGTAAACGGATATTGAATGAGCGACCCAAAGAGCCCGAAAACCAGAACAATTCCACTAATGGCCAGGAGGAGTATGGTGCCGATT
>JAKISV010000218.1 GCA_021648425.1 Rhizobiaceae bacterium | reverse complement strand
TGAAATCGCTCACAATTGTCACTTGAGCATATCACATTTCAAGCCACAGTTTCCGCCATCAAATGGCAGGCTTCCGCTGCTACACTGTTTGCCATAAGTTTCTTGTTGCCCAATAAAACTCCGGTTGAAAAACTGTTGGTATGGGGTACCCGCCTGGGCCTGGCGATATCCGTGCCAATGTTTTTGATCAACCCGTTTGAATTGCGTGAAACAGGCGTTCTGTTCATTACAGTTTCAATGGCCAGTGGTTTTCTCCTGCTGGCAGTGGTAACCTGGCGCAGAGCAGCCACAAAGTAATGAATCCAACCTGCACCAAGATGTCATGGCAGATACCCGCACCAGCAAAACACCCCAAAAAACCCGTATCATCGCCTGCGGCATGATTGCGCGCGAGGTAATTGCCATTAACGAACAGCTTGACAATGACCATATTGATCTCAAATGCCTGCCCGCAGAATATCACCATTTTCCCGCCAAAATCGCTCCGGCCATAGATGTTGCCATCACCAAGGCCCGCGAAGAAGGTTACCAAAACATCATCGTTGGCTACGCCGATTGCGGCACCTGTGGGGAACTGGATAAGGTTTGCGAAAAACACGGGGTTGAACGCATCGAAGGGCCCCACTGTTTTTCTTTTTATATCGGTAATGATCAATTCACCCGCGACGGCGATGCCTACATCACGACGTTTTTTATTACTGATTTTCTTGCCCGCCATTTTGATAGTTTTCTTATCAAACCGCTCGGCCTCGATAAACACCCGCAACTTCGTGACATCTACTTTGGCAACTATACCCGTGCGCTATATCTGGCCCAGACCAATAACCCCGAACTTGATGCAGCGGCCAAAGCCGCAGCACATTATCTGGGGCTGGAATATGAACGAAAATTCACCGGCTTTGGTGATTTGAACGATGCGCTTGCCAATAGGATTAAAAGCTGAAAACGTCCGATGACATTGAGGCGTTAGATAAATGCACCTTGTTCCCCTTCAATGGCCACCTGCCACAACATGGGTTCTTCATACTCCCGGACAGGCCCTGCCCCTCAGTGCCTGTGTTCCCCGGCCGCAAATCGCTTTTGCCACATTTTCCGGCGGGCAGCCAACCTCCCCAGCTGTCCAACTGCCCAACCGGTAAACACAAAAGCGATTTAGTAAGTACGATCACACCTAACGGATTTAAGGCTTGATATAGGTGTAGCCCTGTTGCTGGAGATGAGACAATTCAGCAACGCCACTTGGAACAATGTCTTCTTTGAAAACCTCAAAAAGATCGTCCTCATAACTGATTTTACGACCACGCAAAGTGTTGGCGCAAACATTCAATTCGACGTTCTGCGACTTCAGTGAAATTACCTGGCCCTGCAGTTTTTCATTATCCTTGGCCTTCATCAGTAAGCCCAGCCCGTTACCATGAAGCACAACTTTAATATCCAGATTTTCAGCACCTACCGCATTGATGTGATTTTGAATATTACGCAATGCCCCACGGTATTTTTTGTCATCTTCCCCGCCATTATAGTTGATGTGATAAACAACCTTCTGTTTTCCATAACGATCCTGCGCCGAGGCGTCATTTGCCACATAGCCAAATGTGAACGCAGCAATAAGAAATACCCCCAGTAATTTGAATAATTTATTCATAATTTCTCTCCAATTGTTAGACTCGTTTCATGCCGGTTTTTAAACCTGGCTATGAACAGTCTAACGACAAGAGTAACAGGGAATAAGCTGGTGCAAATCAGGAATTTTACCTGGGAAATACCCTGGGTTTTGATCCATATCCGACAATATTACGCTCCAGCGCTATTCTAACGAGATCTGCAAGGCTATCGGCTTTCAGCTTTTTCATTAAGTGCATACGATGGAATTCAACGGTTTTCGGGCTGATTTCAAGTTCCCGCGCGGTCTGTTTGTTGGTCATTCCAGACACGACATATCCCAACACCTGGTTTTCACGCCGCGTCAGGCGCAAAAATGTCTGATTATCGAAGTGAGACGCGCGCGCCGGCATCTTCAGGCCAAGAGATCTACCAAAGAAGTAGTAAACGGCCACAAGACTGGCAAAAAGAGTCATAATCACCATTGCTACCCGGCTAAAATTCCAAATCCTGCCGTTTTTTGACTGTTCAACTGAGGCAAATAATTGTCGCACATTGCCATCATACATCGGAGTATTCCACCCGCCATATTGCCCGGAAATCGCTGTCTGGTGGTTTTCGTCGATGGCAAAAAGCACTCGCACCACCATCTTTCTCAGTTTTGGTGATGCCGTTTGTGCGGCAGCGAAAGTCCACTCCGGGAATAGTTTAGTGGAAAGCATCAACTCGAATCCGGCAATCTTCTGCGGGTTCAATATTCTGATATCATCAGGAGAAATCTGTTGATCGGCAATCATCGATTCAAGGACGCCCGTTCGAACGGTCCCGGCATCTTCTTCACCCCTCAACACCGCCTTGACTATTTCATCTTGAGGGAACCCCATAAATTTTATCGCTTTCAATTCACTGAAAGGATCAATACCATTTCGTTGAAATGTACGAGCTGCCGCGAGAAAACCACCAAAAGCACCCGGCGCAACTCCGGCAAATGTTTTATCTTTCAAATCGGCCAGCGTTCGCAAATCTTCGCGCCCGGCTTGAACAAATATAACCGCACCATAACGGTTTCCGGTAACCGGCATTCCCGTTCTGTCCGTTATCAAAGAGGCCAGCGGCGTCAATCTGTGGAGATCGGCAATTGATATATAATGGCCCGGATTGGTCAGCAAAAAGTCTATACTGCCTCGTTCAAGTGCCTCGTACACACCCTCCAGCGAAAGTGCCAACAGTTTAAACTGATGTTGCGGCAGATGAAGGCGTAACTGATCGATAGTCGGCTGCCAGCGTTTCAGTGCAACATCCGGCCCGCGATGTGCCAATACCCCAACCACAACTGGATTTTCAGCACGTGAAACAACGCTGCCTGCCACTTCCAAAACAAAAGCCAAAATCAACATCAGGAAAACGGAAGCCAGTGCCGTGCCTTCCCAATAGACAAAGAGCGAAATTAAATCCCCCGCAAAGACCGCGCCAATCGCAGTTCCCGCATAGAGCAGGGTTGCAATTTGTTGAACCGCATCTCGAATATGCCACGCATAAAGCGCCGCGATAAATGCGGCGAACGAAAAGATCAAACCAAATATAGTGGAGAGCCTATCAACCCGCATGAGCGGGATGTCTAAGCCGCCGATTGAGGTCAGCCCGTACAGGCCCTCTGTTGCATTCCAAATCCACCATCCGCTGATGATGGGAATGATCAGGGTGAGAATTCCGCGCGCGCTGCCCTTCGGCAAGAAGGGCAAAATTATCGCGCCAAAAATGAATAGAAAAACGGGGGAGGCAAAATAGGGTGTCAGGAAATCAAGCATCATTGTGCTCCTTGATTTCTAGATCCTCGGCAGGATGTTCTTCGCT
>JAKISV010000217.1 GCA_021648425.1 Rhizobiaceae bacterium | reverse complement strand
CCGTCCACGCTCTGCTGCTGCCAACCCACGGAACATTCGGCACGCGCGCCGTCGTTTGCAGGGTTGATCAGTGGGAACAGTATATGGGCAGTGGGGAATGTGGGGATAAGTATTTTGAAATTTTTATTGTTGATATATTTCAATGGATTAATACTCAAATTATTCATCTGCGCTCAATTGGTTTCATCTTCGTCCAATTCGCGGCATTTGAGACCATACGATTGCTGCAAGAATTATCGCACCTCCTGCAAAAGTCGCATTTGATGGAATTTGTGAAAACAAAAAGAATGCCCAAATCGGGGCCAGAGGGGTTTCAATTGCACCCAACAACGCCGCTTCTGCCGCTGGAACACGCCTGACCCCTTCAAGCAGCGTCACCGAAGCAATTGCAAAAACCAGACCAAATATTATCAGAACCGGAATTTCGCCCGGCGGCGATTGCAGCGGATCACCAGCGACAAGCGCCACCGGAAGCAAAATCACGGAAGATAATGCAGCCGGTAGAGCTGCGGGGGTATCGGGCCATTTTCGATAAACCACCATAACTCCCGCCATCATCAACGTCATAATCAGGGCCAGCAAATCACCGTCAAACCCTGCCCCACCCAATGAACCGCCAACCACAATTCCAACCCCGACAATTGCTGCAACCGCCGCCATAAGTACCCGGCTGGAAGGCTGCTCGCGCAGAACAATCCATGCAATAATTGCTGTAATAAACGGAGCCGATGCCCAGATGAGGGCTACATTGGCGATGCTGGTGAGTTTGAAAGCGGGTATAAACGCTGCTGTGCCCGCAGCCATGAAAACTGTAGCCAGGATAGCCGGCATTCCAAAACGCCGCAATTCATCCCCAAATGTTCCACGATAAACCGTGTAAAAAACTGTAAAAAGCGCAGCACTGATACCGCGCCAGAAAATCACCCCCCAGGCATTTGTATCAACGCCCTTGGTGAATATCCCGGCAGTGCTGAATACCAGGGCGGAAATGCAAACCAGTATTACTCCGGTGGTATGTGATGTCTTCATGAAGTGGTTTCGCTCAAAACCCGGTCTTGATTTTCACTATTGTCAGATTTCTTCCAGTCTCCCGTTGTATTCCACCAACGATGGGGATTGGCACTGTCATCAAGCCCTCGCGAGCGACAACTCAATATTTTATGTATGCGAATTACCGGCTCCTGATAGGAATGGACCTGAAAAATGGTTTCTACAATTTTCTCCAGCAATTTCTGATCATTCGTAATTTCAAAGTTGATGCGCACGATACCAGGCCGCAACCGCACCTCCTCTTCCACACCCGCAATCGCTCCCTCCAGTGGACGATAGCGTTCAATACCCCTCGCCGACTGATGGGCATTGCAGTCATATTTAGCGCCCTGGGCCAGCGGGTCAATTTTGCAGACATGTTCCATTATTCGCTCAACATCTTCCTGCGGCGCCTGCACATCGACAAGCAGAAATTCGGCCATTTCCACCGACTTGGTTGTAAAGTTCACCAGTGCCATTCTGCATTCCTTTGAGTTGGAGTAGTAATCACACCTACCATTGCGCCACTGACATGTATCTGTCAGCAGTGATGTGATAATGTACCGGGGAAAATCAAAAGCAATCCAGAGAGAAAACCATGGCACGTTCAGCACGGATGTTTGAAATCATTCAAATCCTAAGACAGGCTTCAAACCCCTGCACGGCTCATGAGATTGCTGATATTCTGGAAGTCACAAAACGTACCATCTACCGTGATATTGCTTCACTGCAGGCCATGCGAATTCCTATCGAGGGCGAGGCTGGAATTGGCTACATCATGCGCCCCGGCTTTGATTTGCCGCCGATAAACTTTGATGTTGAAGAGGCTGAAGCAATTACTATCGGACTACGCCTGATAGCGCGCACGGGTGACAAGGGGTTGGAAAAAGCAGCCCGCCGCGCGGCTCGTAAATTATCGCCCACCACACAAATGAGCGAAACCCTGTTTTCTTCAGACTGGGGCCCCACCCCTCCCGGCGATGTCGATTTATCAAAAGTTCGCGATGCAATACGCCGGGAACGCAAAATTGAGATCAGTTACAGCGATGAGCACGAAAACCTGACCAGCCGTGTGATTTTACCCGTGGCAATTATCTACTACGCAGAATCAATTGTAATTGCCGCCTGGTGCGAATTGCGCCGGGACTACCGCCATTTCCGCCCTGACAGATTCGTTACGCATAAAATTCTTATCGAGCGTTTCAGTGGACAAGGCGCAAAATTAAGGCGGGAATGGGCTGAGCTATACGCAGAATACCTTTGATAACAACCAAACCGCAATGCAAATAAATCAGTTTCCGGTCGGCACCTGGGTACTGTCGGTTTCCGGCGCATTTGGTGTCAGCGCATCAAGCACGCCCTCACCTTGCTGCGTTTGAACTGGAACCTGATCAAGCACATCAGTTGGTCTGGCTTCATACCTTGCCAGGATGGAAAGCAGAATTGAAGTGGCAAAGAATGCAGCTGCCAGAAAACCGGTCGAACGTGTCAGCGCATTGGCTGCACCGCGCGCACTCATAAAGCCGCCACCACCGCCGCCACCGCCACCGCCGCCGCCCATACCGAGCGCGCCGCCTTCGGAGCGTTGCAATAATACCATGCCAATCAATGCCACAACCACCATCAGGTGGATAACGATCAATACCGTTCCCATTTCAAAACCTTGTCAAAGAGGAAGGACTTTCAGTCAAGAATCCGCCGTTTCTACACCAGCAAACCCGCCGTGAATAGCCCTAATTACTGTAAACTTGCACCTATTAAAACTCAATATGGGTTTTTTGCCATCAGTTTCCAGTTGAATTTTTCTCATCCTTCAATTTCGCCTTCAAAGCCAGCGCCCGGTTCTTCAAAACTTTAGCCCTGCCTTCCATCGTTGTCTGACGGGTGCGTGAAACAACAAGAGAACCGGCGGGAGCATCTTTTGTAATGACGCTGCCAGAACCAACATAAGAATTATCACCCAGTTTTACCGGCGCCACCAACGCAGTATTTGAACCGACAAAAACTCCAGCCCCGATGATTGTTTGATGTTTGTTGACGCCGTCATAGTTGCAGGTAATCGTACCCGCCCCGATATTGCTTCCGGCACCAACAACGGCGTCGCCAATATAACTCAGGTGATTGACCTTTGCACCTTCGCCAATCACCGCTTTCTTGATTTCGCAAAAATTGCCTATCTTGGCATTCTTTTTCAGTTTTGTTCCGGGGCGAAGACGCGCATATGGTCCAATGACAACGGAATCTTCTACATCGGCTCCCGCAATGTGAGAAAAGGCATTGATGGTCGCTTTGTCTTTGATGGTAACGCCCGGCCCAAACACCACATGGGGCTCAATGATGCAATCGCGACCGATCTTCGTGTCATAGGCGAAATAGACACTGGCCGGATCGGCAAGCGTTACACCATCCAGCATCATCTCGGTGCGCTTTCGGCGTTGCCAGA
>JAKISV010000216.1 GCA_021648425.1 Rhizobiaceae bacterium | reverse complement strand
GGAATACTCTAAAAGTTGTTCCCTTACCCTCTTCACTTTCTAAATAGATATATCCGCCGGTTTGTTTGATAATTCCATAAACGGTCGATAATCCAAGGCCGGTCCCCTTGCCAACTTCCTTGGTAGTATAAAAGGGTTCAAATATTTTTTCCTGCACCTGGGCGGACATACCTACACCCTCATCATTCACCTCCAGCACGACATAGTCTTCCGCAGTGAATTCACGATAATTAAAACGCTCCTCGCACTCACGTTTTGTTAGATTGAAAGTGGTGACAGTCAATTGACCACCCTCAGGCATTGCATCGCGTGCATTAACAGACAGGTTTACCACCACCTGTTCAAATTGCGATATATCCGCCTTGATTGGCCACAAATCTCTGCCGTGAACCATATTCAGTTTCACTTTTTCACCAAGCAGGCGTTCCAGCAACATGCGCAGATCAGACAAAACATCGGCAAGGTTTAACACCTGAGGGCGAAGGGTCTGGCGACGGGAGAATGCCAACAGTTGGCGCACCAGACTGGCAGCCCGATTAGCATTTTGTTTGATGTTCATAATATCCTGAAATGAGGGATCTGAGGGCCGGTGATTAGCCAGCAGCAAATCTGAAAACCCGATAATTGCAGTCAGGACATTATTAAAATCATGAGCAATACCGCCCGCAAGCTGCCCCACTGCCTGCATTTTCTGCCCCTGGGCAAACTGCAACTCCAAAGCGCGCTGGTCTGTTGTATCCATGGCATAAATGATGACACGTTCATCTTCATCACTGGCAACATCACTGGAAGCTTCATAGTCTTTAACAGCAGACACGAAAAATCTCACTGACTGATTATCGCTATCGGGCAAAATCATTTCAACTGGGTCGATGCGCCCTTCGCCGGCAAGTGCGGCCTTGACTACATCTTTTAACGCCTGGCGATCCTCTTTTGCCACCAGTTTGGTATATTTCATGCCTTTGCCGCTTTGCGTTCCTTCCCTGCCCCCGATGGATTTATCAAACATGCGCTGGAATGGCGCGTTTGTTCGAATGATAAATCCATTGGTGTTAACTGCCGCGATTGCCATAGGCGTGTTGTCAAAAAAGCGGGTGAAGCGTACTTCGGCTGCCCGCAATTCTTTCTCGCTATCCCCAACAACGCTGCGGTTGATAACCACTGTACGCGTTGCGCCAGGGGCACCATCCAGGGAGAAAGGGACTTTGTGATAAAGACGAACCGGCAGGCTTTTGCCATCGCTTTTTAATAAATCAAGATCGATTATTGCCGTAGAGATTTCGCTGTCATCGGGCTTGATGGATTCTAACAGCGCCATGCCCTCCCCGGCAACCAGATCGCGTAAATTGATTGAGCCGGGCTGAAACCTCGCCAGATCTATTCCCAGCCAATCGGCCAGTGTAGCGTTGACGTATATTAATGCACCTTGCTGATTGCTGGAAAAGAACCCGGCAGGTGCATGATCAAGATAGTTGATGGCGTTTTGCAGATCCTGAAAAGCGGTTTCCTGCTTTTGGCGATCGCTTGTTACATCAGAGGCCAACCAGACAGTAAGGGCTTTTTTATAACCCGCTGCAGTCATTGGGCGTGAGTGCAACCGAAACCACCTCGCCCCTTCTTCATTTGATTTCAAGCCGGAGGAAAGGCGAAATTCTTCAATACTTGCTTCGCCATTTTTCGCGTTGTTTGCCATGCGGTAAACAATTTCTGAAGCATCAGGTTCACGTGAAAACACCGTTTCGACAGAAACCACATTTTCTGCCGTTTGTGCGCCAATCAATTCGGCATAGGCTTCATTTGAATAAACTATTCGCCCTTCCTGATCCGTTACCATCAGACCTGAATCCATCTCATCTATCAAAGAGCGGGCAAAGTTATCTGCATTGCGTTTGGTAGTCAGCTGGATAAATCCCATCACCAGAAAGAATAAAAACATGACCCCAATCATTGCCAACAGGCCCAAAGCGCCTAATATCAGAGGTCCTGCGGCCTGATTACCTTGTAGATAAAGCAACCATCCACCACCAATCATCAATAAAAACCCAAGCAGAAACATGCGCCAGAATCCGGCCCGCGCATCACTGCGATTGATAAGAGTTGGTTTATCAGAAGAAGTCAGTTTGGAATTTTTCATACATTTTACCCGTCGCCATCGATAAGGGTATCTCCCACCTTATGAATCACCTGTATAGCCTGAATAAAGGACCTATCATATTTGGAATTTGATTGTTGTGAATAAATTACATCTGTGCTGGTTTTAATGCGTAGAGATGTTTAATTTCAATTCATATTCAAATAAACACAATTTTGAGCCGGAATTCCATATATGTTGAGTTTGTATTAAGTCGCAATTGCGAATTCCAGCGACTATAGTAATAGGTAGAAAAACAATTATTGGGTTTTCAATTTGTATTCAATCTTCACCAGATCGAGTTGCAACAATTGGCGATGATTTTCTAAGGAGATAAAAATGGATTTTATCACAGACATTTTTGGGGACCCTGTCCCAACAGCAGTAAAACTTGTTTTTCTGACTATAATACTGGTGGCGTTATTGCTGTTGATATTCTGGGCATTTCGCAGATTCGTAGGCAGCCCGGCTATCAAAGCAGCCCGCGGCCGCCAACCTCGTCTGGCGGTAACTGATGCAGCAAATCTTGATGACAAACGCCGTTTGGTCCTGGTTCGACGGGATGATGTAGAGCATCTGGTCATGATTGGCGGGGCAACAGATATACTGATTGAATCCAACATCGTGCGCGCCAAACCTGCAAAGCCTGTTTCAGCACCACAAACTTTTGAAAAACCTCCACAAAAAGAGGATACCTTCCAAACAGAGCAATCCTCCACAATACCACCGGCAATTGCCGCAACAGCTGCTGTGGGCGTAGCTGCGGGAGCCGTTGGGGTAACTTCTTTGTCTGTTGACAGCAATGATAAAACGGCACCCGTCCAACACGATACGATTGTTGAACCTGAAATCCCTCCGCAGGTACACGCTGCAATAGAATCACAAACACCCGATATCGAAATTGCTTCAGGTGATGCGGAAGTGTTTGCAGAAATTACGCAGCCAGAATTGCCAGAAGAAATTGTCATGCCCTCAGTTGATTTATCCCAAAGCACCCAAAATGATCATGGCAATATCGATGCTGTAGTGGAAAATGAAACCATTTCCATAAACGAGATTGAGCCGGATGTTCTTTCAGGTCTTGAAGATGCACTTGGAGAAGAACTGGGAGAAGAACTGGGAGAAGAACTGGGAGAAGAACTGGGAGAAGAACTGGGAGAAGAACTGGGAGAAGAACTGGGAGAAGAGCTAGTAGAAGAGCCGGTTGAAGAAACTCCTTCTATTGAGGAGCCTTCCAGCCAACAATCAGAAGTGAGTGATGCGCCAGAAGTTTCATCAAGCCCAGAAGGTACATCAACCGATGATGCACCCCAAAAAGAAACGAGCGCTCAAACAGACGCCAACAA
>JAKISV010000215.1 GCA_021648425.1 Rhizobiaceae bacterium | reverse complement strand
GGCGGAAAGAAAAAAGTGGTGGAGCGAAAGCTCTATCCTGGATATATCGTCGTGCAGATGGTCATCAACGACGACACTTGGTTTGCCGTTCGCGAAACGTCCGGCATCGGCGATTTTACCGGCTCTGGCGGCAAGCCAACGCCGATGTTGCCGAACGAAGTGGCACGAATTATTCAGGAGGAAGAAGAAGAAACCTCCGAAACGCCGAAGCTCAATATCCGCTTTAAGATTGACGAGCGCGTGAAGATCAAGGAAGGGACCTTCGAGGGATTTGAAGGGGAAGTTAGCGAGATCGATCAGCACAGCGGTCGCGTGACGGTGATGATCAATATATTTGGCCGCAGCACACCGGTGGAATTAGAGCACTGGCAAGTCGAAACCGTGTAACACAGTTAGCGCCGTCGGCCGCGACGAACCCCCTTTCAAAAGACACTCATACCAAAAATCAACTCAAGAAAAGACGAAACGAAACGAAACAATATTATGGCAAAAAAACTCGCAGGCACAGCCAAGTTTCAAATCCCTGGCGGCCAAGCCACACCAGCCCCGCCAGTCGGCACGGCGCTGGGTAAGTTCGGCATCAACCTGGGCCAGTTTGTCCAGGCGTTTAATGACAAGACCAAAGACGCCGGTGGAATGATGATCCCGGTTGTGGTGAATGTCTACAACGACCGTTCGTTCGATTTTATCACCAAAAGCCCACCGGCAGCGGTGCTGCTGAAGAAGGCAGCCAACATTGCAAAAGGTTCTGGTGTGCCCAACAAAACGAAGGTTGGCAAGGTAACCAACGCCCAGTTGGAGGATATGGTTGATACCAGCGATGAATGGATAGTTCAGCGCACCGGCATTCGCCAGCGCCATATTGCCGTAGAAGGCGAAACCACCGCCGATCTGGGCGAGAAGGCCGCCCGCGCAGCCCTTTCCAATGCCGGTTTGAACATCGAAGATATCGATCTCATCATCCTGGCAACCTCCACCCCCAACAATACTTTTCCGGCAACCTCCGTTGAGATACAACACCGCCTTGGCATGAAACATGGCGCAGCTTTTGATATGCAGGCCGTGTGCTCCGGTTTTGTTTTTGCCCTCACCACCGCAGATCAATATATCCGCACAGGTTTTGCCAAACGAATAATTGTCATCGGTGCTGAAACATTTTCTCGCATTCTCGATTGGGAGGATAGAACCACCTGCGTGCTTTTTGGCGACGGGGCGGGTGCTGTTATTGTTGAGGCGAGCGAGCAGGAGGGCAAACCCACTGATCGCGGCATACTGACAAGCCACCTGCGTTCTGATGGCGCTCACCGTGATAAACTCTATGTTGACGGCGGCCCCTCAACCACCGGTACAGTGGGGCATCTGCGCATGGCCGGGCGCGAAGTATTTCGCCATGCGGTCGCCATGATCACCGATGTCATTGAAGATGCATATCAGGCAACCGGCTACACCTCGCAAGACCTCGACTGGTTTGTTCCCCACCAGGCCAACAAACGTATTATTGACGCTTCCGCCAAAAAATTGAAAATCGCCCCGCAAAAAGTCGTGATAACCGTCGACCACCATGGCAATACTTCTGCTGCATCTATTCCGATGGCACTTTGTGAAGCGCTGGCAGATGGCAGAATTCAGCCGGGAAACCTGATATTGCTGGAAGCGATGGGTGGAGGATTTACCTGGGGTGCCACATTATTGCGTTGGTAGTGACTTGCCTGAGAGCTCATAAACCCGCAAAACAGGTAATATCAATATGAATTTAATAAACAATTTGGTTTTTGTTCTTTAAGCATCTATAGTCTTTTTGCAACTTTTGTCATGTTTTTTAAATTCAAGCGGATTGAATTCGCTAATTTTTGTTGAAAGCTGGTGTTCTTGGGGGAAACGGGAACCTTTGGCAGTTGCTAAAATTGGTCAAACTATAACATCTAACCATGGTAGGATATTATGGGGGGAAAAACATTAACGCGTGTAGATCTTTGCGAAGCCGTCTATCAAAAAGTCGGGCTTTCTCGCACTGAATCCGCAGAACTTGTAGAGATGGTAATCGATACAGTTTGTGATACCGTTGCAGGTGGAGAATCAGTTAAGCTGTCTTCATTCGGATCGTTTCTTGTGCGTGAAAAAAATGAGCGCATCGGACGCAATCCAAAAACCGGTGAGGAAGTGCCTATCACTCCGCGTACCGTGATGGTATTTAAGCCATCAAATCTTCTGAAGAAGGCGGTCCTGGAGGGAAATAGCGCAAACAAACGCTAGCAGGACAGGGCAGATGCAAAGCAGATATTATGCGCGAGACATCTATTGTCGAAGCAATGCCGGTGGAGGGGTTGCAGCATGATAAATTTGTTGGCAGTGCGCGGTGTTTGGTAAGCACAAATGGGAGACTATCACAGTGACTAAAAGCCCTGATGCGTTTCGTACAATCAGCGAAGTAGCCCAATATCTGGATTTACCTCAACATGTATTGCGTTTCTGGGAAACGCGCTTTTCTCAAATCAAACCGATGAAACGCGGAGGCGGACGCCGATATTACCGCCCCGATGATGTCAAATTGCTGAAAGGCATTCAGCATCTGCTGTATAATGAAGGTTATACCATCAAAGGTGTGCAACGCATTCTCAAAGACAACGGCAACAAATATGTTGTCGCCGCGGGTCGCGGAGAAGATTTAAGCGCTTTTGCAGCAGCTCCACAAGACAACCAGACAACACAGCCGCAAACTGATCAACCAATATCCAATGGCAAATCAGCTGTATCCGTCGAAGAGATAATTTCCGCAACCGGCAAATCCGATACTGCCGGAAAAAAAGGTAAAGGCCTGTTTAAAAGGCTGTCCGGCAAAGAATCGGCGGCGCAAAACGACGACTCCAAAATCAATGTCTCTGGCGATGAGAAAAAATTGCTGCAGGCAACACTCTATGACCTGCTCGAATGCAAACGCCTGCTGGACCAGGTCCGGTAGCGGTTTTTTACCTGACCGGTTTTTAAAACTGCTCTTTATCTTCCCTGCTGTGAAGTAGTTGCATTTAGACCCCTGCATTCCTCATCCTCAGGTTACCCTTCGTCCTCACCTCCACCCTCCGTCATCGTCGGGTCGAGCCCGGCGATGACGAAGTAGAGAGCGCGAGGATGACGAGGGAGAGCAACACCCCGCCGTCACCCCTGTGCTTGTCACAGGGGTCCATGCCTGAGAATTACCGTCAGTTCGTGAAGATCATCGTGTGGATGGGGGAACGGCATGGATTCCTGTGCCATGATATCGAATTGGCACAGGAATGACGGTGAGGCTTTGTATTTGTTGCTTAACCTGTTGAAATAATACAACAATAAAAACTCAAAAAACTTATCCCCACATCCCCCACTGCCCATATACTGTTCTCACTGATCAACCCTGCAAACGACGGCGCGCGTGCCGAATGTTCCGTGGGTTGGCAGCAGCAGAGCGTGGACGGTCACATGTCGGGTGTGGCCCAAGCTTGAGGCTGGCGAATACCCGAAAAGGGCC